>CAYVFK010000012.1:0-19650 GCA_964450925.1 uncultured Hyphomicrobiaceae bacterium
TGTAGAAGACGGGCGGTTCTTCGCGCGCGACGAGTTTGCCGATCGCGTATGGCGCGTTGCCCGAAGCGCGCAAGGCAGCCATCACCGCATCCGCTTCGTCCGCGCCCACGATGACGCTCATGCCGACGCCGCAATTGAACGTTCGGAGCATTTCAGCGTTATTGATCCCGCCTTCGCGCGCCAGCCAGCCAAACACCGGTAGAGGTTTCAGCGCGCACAGGTCTATGTGGGCCGCCAGCGTGTCTGGAAGCACGCGCGGCAGGTTCTCCGGCACGCCGCCGCCTGTGATATGGGCCATCGCCTTGATCTGCGCCAGCGCGGCAAGCACTGGGCGCACATAGATCCGCGTCGGTTTGAGCAGAGCCGCGCCAAGCGTGGTCTGCGGCGCGAAAGGCGCTGGCGCGGCCCAGTCTAGCGCAAGCTCCGCCACGATGCGCCGCACGAGCGAGAAGCCATTGGCGTGCACGCCGGACGAGGGCAGGGCAATGATCACGTCGCCTTCGGCCAGATCGGCGCGCGGCAGCACCGCGCTGCGCTCCACCGCGCCCACAGCAAAGCCGGCCAGATCATAATCCGCGCGCGCATACAGCCCCGGCATCTCCGCCGTCTCGCCGCCGATCAGCGCCGCTCCGGCTTCGCGGCAGCCCGCCGCGATGCCCGCGATCACCTGTTCAGCGACCTCGGCATTGAGTGCGCCGCACGCGAAATAATCGAGGAAGAACAGCGGCGTTGCGCCCTGCACGATCAGGTCGTTAACGCACATCGCCACTAGGTCGATGCCGATGGCGTCATGCTGGCCGGTCTCGATCGCGATTTTCAGCTTGGTGCCTACGCCATCGGTCGCCGCAACCAGGATCGGGTCGGAGAATCCCGCCGCGCCGATGTCGAATAACCCGCCAAACCCGCCGAGATTGGCGTCCGCGCCGGGCCGCGCCGTCGCTGCGGCGAGTGGCTTAATGGCGCGAACCAGCCGTTCAGCGGCGTCGATGTTTACGCCGGCCTCCTGATAGTTCAGGCCATTCTCGCTCGACTTGTGGGACATGCGGCCAATTCCGTTCGCTTATCTCATGAGTTGCGCGGGCCAGGGGGCCGGGTCAAGCGCCAGTTGGCCACCAATAGAGTTTTGCTCCCATTTCCGCCGGACTCGTTGCTCATAACGTGGCAAATTGGTAAGCCAGCGGGCATACAACCTTTAAACGCCCAAACCGGGTGGATGATGACCAAATTCGGATTACGCATGGTCTGCAGTCTCGCCGCACTGCTGGCGAGCGTTACCTTTTCAGCGGCTCAGTCGCCAGTCTACACGGTGGCGAAGGTCGCGGTGAATATCGAGGCCAGCGACGCCGTCAGGGCGAAAGAAGAGGCGATCCGCGAAGGCAGCCAGCGCGCTTTCCGCACGCTGCTGTGGCGGCTGGTTGCGTTCGAGGCGCATGATCGCCTGCCGGAGCTGAGTGATTCGGCCATTGATGCGATGGTGAATGGCTTTGTGGTGCGCGAGGAGCGGTTTTCCAGCACACGCTATGTGGCCGCGCTTGACTTTACGTTCGAGGCCAGTGCGATACGCGATCTTCTGAATAGCATCGGAGTTCCGCATACCGACCAGCAGTCGGCACCGGTAACGCTGCTCCCCCTGGCGCAGGGCGATGGCGCAGCCGGGGCGTGGCGCGCCGCTTGGGAGGCACTTGATCTGCAGAACTCGCTCGCGCCAGTGGATATGGCGCCTGCGGAAGCCGCCAGCCTGCCAGCCGGGATGGGCGTGACGCAGCGCGCGGTGGGCGCACTTCAAAGCCGCCTGGGTGCGCAGTACCTCGTGCTGGCTGCAGCGTCGCTTGATGGCGCAGGCGAGCGTCTGCGGTTTACGCTGCAAGGAGAGGATGCGGTCGGACGCTTTGCCTTTGCCCAGAGCTTTCGCGTTTACGACGGCGACGTTGCGCAGGCTGCTGCGCGCGCGGCCCGCACGGCGCATATGGCCTTGGAGGCGCGTTGGCGGTTGACATCGCTCAAGACCCAGGGCGCGCTTGATGGACCGGCCGCGCTGGAAAGCGTCGCCTTGACGGCCCTTTTCGACAGCTTGCGGGCATGGCAGGAGATGCGCGCGGCGATCTCCGACGTTTCCGGCGTGCAAGACGTGGAGGTTAAGTCGCTGTTCGCTGGCGGCGCGGAACTCGTGCTATCCTTTCCGGGCGGCGCAGAGCGCTTTGCAAGGGCCGCTTCGGCGCGTGGCCTGACGCTCAACCAGAGTGGCGGCGAGCTGATTTTGCGTCAGCAGTGAGCGAGCGCGCTTCGCATCATTAGCCGCAGCCTGTGTTGTTGAGGGTGCCGTGTATCTGCCCAACCTGATTACGGTCGGCCGCGTCCTGCTCGTTCCCGTGGTCATTTGGCTGATCATCAAGGACGCGCATACCGCAGCTTTCGGACTGTTCGTGCTGGCTGGGGTCAGCGACGCCATCGACGGTTTTCTTGCCCGTCGGTATGACTGGCGCACCGAACTCGGCGCTTATCTCGATCCAGTGGCGGACAAGCTCCTGCTCGTCGGAATCTACGTCACGCTGGGGCTGCTTGGCCACATGCCAGCCTGGCTGGTGCTTGCAGTCGTGAGCCGGGACGTTCTGATCGTCGGCGCGGTGATCCTGTCATGGATGGTGGATCGGCCTGTGGAGATGCGACCCTCTGTGGTCAGCAAGGCGAATACAGTCGGCCAGATCGTGCTGGCGGGCGCGGTGCTGGCCGAATTGGGCTTCGCGCCGGCACTTGAGCCGGTTGTCACCCCGCTGACATGGGTGGTCGGCATTCTGACGCTTGTGTCGGCGGGCGTATATCTAGCCCGATGGCTGCGGCACATGGCATATTATGATGCGTTGGGTGACTAGGGCGCATTGAGGAAGGCGGGAACCGGTTTGCGGAACAAAATGCGCGCCAGAACAAATATCTAGAGCCAGTCTTCGGTGTGGTCTGAACAAAAAATGGCTCTAGCGTAGCGTAATTGAAGAGATCGTTGGTGTCATGGCAAGCGATGCGGCAGGAAAACCAGGTGCGCAGTTGGCGCTCGATCTGCCGCATGTGCCGGCGCTGGATGCCGATGATTTCATGCTCAGCGACTGTAACGCCGAGGCCATGCGCCTGATCGAGAGCTGGCCGGACTGGAGCGCGCGCTGCGCTCTGGTCGCCGGGCCGGCGGGCGCGGGCAAGAGCCACCTTGTCAATGTCTGGCGCAAACGCAGCGGCGCGAGTGTTCTCGGTGCATCGGCGATTACCCTGAGCGGCGTCGATCGCATCACCACGCATATCGCGGTCGAGGACGCGGACCGCTTCACGCATGACGAGCGCGCATTGTTTCACCTGCTGAACCTTTCGCGCGAGCGCGGATTTGACGTGCTGCTCACCGCGCGCAGCCTGCCCGGGGGCTGGCCCGTGGCGCTGCAGGATTTGCGCTCGCGGCTGCGTTCCGTTCCATTTGCGCAGATCGGCGCGCCCGATGATGCGCTGCTGCGCGCGGTCTTGGTGAAACTGTTCGACGACAGGCAGCTTTGCGCGCCGCCGACCGTGATCGACTATCTGCTGCGGCGTATGGAGCGCTCCGTCGCCGCCGCCGCCGATCTTGTGGCGCGGATGGACCAGGCGGCGCTCGCCGAGCGGCGTCGCATCACCCCGCGCTTCGCCGCAAGATTCGTGGACGCCCAGCGCGGATGACCGCAGCGCAGCCTTAATGTGAAACTCTGGAGCCGAGACGATGAGCATTGCCGAAAAACTACCAAGCGACAGCCCAGCGATCCCGCAGGAGTTTCGCGGCGACACGCGGTTCTATAACCGTGAGTTGTCCTGGCTGCAGTTCAACCGGCGGGTCATGGAAGAGGCAGCGAACCCGAACCATCCGCTGCTCGAGCGACTGCGCTTCCTGGCGATTTCCGCGTCAAACCTCGATGAGTTCTACATCGTGCGCGTGGCTGGACTGCGTGAGCACATCGCCGAAGGAATCGCCACGGTCAGCCAGGATGGTTTGACGGCCAAAGAGCAGCTGGTGCGGATCAACGAGATGGTTGCCGACATTTCCAGCGCGCAGCACCAGCAGTGGCAAACGCTCAAGACGGCGCTGGATGAGCAGGGCGTGCATGTGCTCGCAGTGGACGAGATCGATAGCGCTGACCGCGAATGGCTGGAAGATTTCTTCCAGCGTGAAGTGTTCGCGACCTTGACGCCGATCGCGGTGGACCCGGCGCATCCGTTCCCTTTCATCCCGAACTTCGGCCTGACCTTAGGGCTGGAATTGACCGAGAAGGCCTCCCATTCCCAGACGCCGAACCCCGAGAAGATGTATGCGCTGATCCCGATGCCCTCGGGTGTGCAGCGTTTCATTCGCCTGCCGGCGCGCGAAGGCGACAAAATGCAGAACGGACGCCCGCGGGTGCGCTTCATTCGCTCTGAAACCATGATCTCGCTGTTCGTCGCCCAGCTTTTCCCCGATCACATGGTGGAAAGCCAGGGGGCGTTCCGGGTGCTGCGCGACAGCGATATTGAGGTGCAGGAAAAGGCGGAAGACCTTGTGCGGCTGTTCGAGACTGCGCTCAAGAAACGCCGGCTCGGCTCAGTGATCCGGCTGGGGATTGAAGCGGCGATGCCGGATGCATTCCGCGAGTTGATCATCAATGCGCTTGAGGTCGATGAGTCGCGGGTATTCATGCACAAGGGCCTGCTCGGCCTCGCCGATGCCAAGGAGATGATCGTCGATGACCGGCCGGACCTGCTGTTCACGCCCTTCACGATCCGCTTTCCCGAGCGCATCCGCGATTACAGCGGCGACTGTCTCGCAGCGATCAAGGCCAAGGATATCATCGTTCATCACCCCTATGAGTCTTTCGATGTCGTTTCGCAGTTCCTGAAGCAGGCTGCGGCCGACCCTGACGTGATCGCGATCAAATGGACGCTTTACCGCACCTCGAAGCAATCTCCGATTGTCGAGGCGCTGATCGCTGCGGCAGAAGCCGAGAAGGAGGTCACGGCTGTCATCGAGATCAAGGCGCGCTTTGACGAAAAGGCCAATATCGGCTGGGCGAAGGATTTGGAAAGTGCGGGGGTGCGTGTGGTGTTCGGCTTCCTGGAGCTGAAGACCCACGCCAAGCTTGGCCAGGTGGTCCGCCGCGAGCCGGGCGGAGTGCGCACCTATTGCCACATCGGTACCGGCAACTACCACCCGGTGACCGCGAAGATTTACACGGACCTGTCATTTTTCACCGCCGATCCGGCGATCGGGCGGGACGTTTCGCGCATCTTCAACTACGTCACGGGCTATGCCAAGCCGCGCGATCTGGAGCTGATGTCAGCGTCGCCTGTCGGCATCAAGGACTGCATCCTCAGTCATATCGCCCAGGAAGCCGAGCATGCGCGCGCCGGTCGACCCGCAGCAATCTGGATGAAGATGAATTCGCTGGTGGACAGCGATATCATCGACGCGCTTTACGCTGCCAGCGGCGACGGCGTGCCGATCGAGCTGATCGTGCGCGGCATCTGCTGCTTGCGCCCGCAGGTGCCAGGACTGTCTGACAATATCCGCGCAAAGAGCATTATCGGACGATTTCTGGAGCACTCACGCATCTATTGCTTCGGTGACGGTCACGGCTTGCCTTCGACAAAAGCCCGGGTCTATATCAGCTCGGCCGACATGATGCCGCGCAATCTTGAGCGGCGCGTAGAGGCGATGACGCCGATCCTCAACGCAACGGTTCACGAGCAGGTGCTCGGTCAGATCATGCTGGCCAACCTGAAAGATAATCAACAGAGCTGGGAGATCCTGCCCGACGGCACATCACGGCGCATCCACCCTGCTGAGGATGAAGAACCGTTCAACGCTCACCAGTATTTCATCAACAATCCGAGCCTGTCAGGCCGAGGCGAATCGTTGCGCCAGAGCTTTCCGCCGCGCGTGTCGATCACCTGGGGCAACGGGCAGGGCGGCGATGGAGACGAGGCAGACGGCGCGGGCGATCGGCCGAAAAAGACGCCGCGGAAACACAAGTGATGCGGACCCTACGCCATGCAGCAAGATGAGCGCTCCCGTTTCGACCGGCGCAAGCCCATCGCGGTCATCGACATCGGTTCGAACTCGGTGCGTCTCGTCATTTTCGAGGGCCTCACGCGCAGCCCCACCCAACTTCACAATGAAAGTGTCACCTGTCGGCTTGGCAGCGGCGTTGCGCGCACCGGGCGGATGCAGGACGAGAACATGGCGCGCGCGCTGGATACGCTGCGCCGCTTCCGCGCGCTGGTCACGCATATGGGCGTGCGCGCATTTTATCCGTTCGCCACGGCTGCGGTGCGTATCGCCGAAAATGGCCCGGATTTCGTCGCGGCGGCCGAGAAGATCTGCGGCACCCGGCTGGAAATCCTGAGCGATGTGCGTGAAGCAGAACTCACCGCCAACGGTATCCTTTCCGGTTTCATGAATGCCGATGGGCTGGCCGGCGATATCGGCGGGCGGTCGCTGGAACTGGTGGAGATCCGCGATCGGCAGATCCGGCTTGATCAGCCGCGCCCGGTGAGCCTTTCGCTCGGCCACCTCTACATGCACGAGACTTACGGCAGTGATTTTGGCGCCGGAAAAGACGAGGCCGACCGGGCGCTGTCGCAAGTGGACTGGCTCGACCTGGGCAAGGACCGGCCACTTTACGCCATCGGCGGCGAGTGGCGCGCGATTGCGCGGCTGCACATGTTCAAGACGAGCTATCCGCTGCGGATTTATCACGGCTATCAAATCGACGCGGATGAGGCATTGCGCTTCACACGCGACGTGGTCAAAAACGCGACTGGCGAAATCCCGGGCATCGATCAAATCTCGCGCAACAGGCGCGGCACCATTGGCCAGGCATGCCTTGTCATGTGGCGGCTTCTGAAACGGGTCCAGCCATCGCATCTCGTGATCTCGGCTTTTGGCGTGCGTGAGGGGCTGCTCTACACGCTGCTCGACGAAAAAGAGCGCGCGCGTGATGCGCTCATCGCCGCTTGCGAGGACGCGGCAGCCATCGGCGGTCGTTCGCTCAACTACGTGCGTGAGCTTTGCAACTGGACGGATAACCTGTTTGCGCTTGCCGGACAGGAGGAGACGGCCGAAGAGCGCCGCCTGCGCCACGCCGCCTGCCTGCTGTCGGATGTCGGATGGCGCGCCCACCCCGACTACCGCGGTGATCAAAGCCTCAACCTGTCGGCGCACTGGGCGGTGGCCGGCACAGATCACCCGGGCCGGCTGTTTATCGCGCTGGCGAACTATTACCGGCACGAAGGCTCTCTGAAAGGCGAGTTGAGTCCCGTGTTCCGCAACCTGCTCGCGCAGAGCCCCGACGGCGAACGCTCACATCAACGCGCGCGCATCCTCGGCAGCGCCATGCGTGTTGCCTACATCATCTCTGCGGGGACACCTGGCATCATCAAACGCACACCGCTTGCCCTGGAGGACGGGCGTCTGACGCTGAGCCTGCCGCCAAAGTTCCGCGAGTTCGACGGCGAGCGCGTGCGCCAACGCTTGGATCAGCTCGCCAGCGTGCTAAATCTTAAAGCGAGCATCAATGCGGATACAACTGGCGGACGACCGTCGCGGCTGGTCGCGGGGCTCGCCGACAAGCTGCGCTGAGCATGAACTGGGCGCACGGCTGCGCAAGTCACAGGCGGCCATCCCAAGCTTTCCCAAAAGCCTCGAATGGTTCAATCTGTGGTATGACGCAGCGGCCCGGCTCATGCGGAACGGGTGTCCGCCGGAACAGCCCGAAAGGATTCAGGACGATCAATGGCTACGGACCTTTACAACGAACTCGGGGTGAGCCGGACCGCGTCTGACGAAGACATCCGCAAAGCGTACCGGCGGTTGGCAAAGGAGCACCACCCGGATCTGCATCCCGGCGACAAGCAGGCTGAGGACATGTTCAAACGTGTGTCCGCGGCGTTCGCTATTCTGGGCGACGCCGATAAGCGCAAGCGGTACGACGCGGGCGAGATTGACGAAACCGGCCAGGAGCGCGCGGGCCACCAGTATTACCGCGAATACGCCGACGGCGCAGGCGGCTATCAGTACCATTCGCGCGGCGGCTTTGAAGATTTTGGCGACATCTTCGGCGACATCTTCGGCCGGGCTGGGCGCGGGGGCACCAGCGGCGAGCTCCACATGGCCGGGATGGATCATCGCTATAACCTGGATATCGACTTTCTCGAAGCCGCGCTCGGCGCCAAGAAGCGCGTGACTCTGCCCGAGGGCGGGACGCTTGATATCAACGTGCCAGCCGGCGTTACGGACGGTCAGGTGCTGCGGCTGCGCGGAAAGGGCGAGCCGGGCGTCGGGCGCGGGCAGCCGGGTGATGCCCTGATCGAACTCAGCATCCGCTCGCATCCGATCTTCCAGCGCGACGGTGACGACATTATCGTCGAAGTGCCGATCAGTGTGGACGAGGCCGTGCTCGGCGCGAAGGTGCAGGTGCCGACAATTCACGGCAAGGTCGCGCTCAGTATCCCAAAAGGCACGAGCGGCGGTCAGACCTTCCGCCTTCGTGGCAAGGGCATCGAGAACGCGCGCACCAAACAAAAAGGCGACCAGCACGTTCGTACGCGGCTGGTTCTGCCGGCTCAGCCCGACGTGGAACTGGAAAAGGCCATGGAGCAATGGCGCGAGGCGCATGGCGGAGCCAGCGGCTTTGATCCCAGAGCGAAATTGCGAGCTTATCTATGATGCGTAGCATTCGCGAGGTGATTGTTGAAGTGGAGGGGGTGAGCGAGGCGGATCTGCGCGTGTGGATCGCGTATGGATGGATCAGGCCGACGCACCTGGACGAAGAATACGGCTTCACCGAGGTCGACGTCGCGCGTATCTCGCTGATTGTGGATCTGCGCCAGCGCATGGGCATCAATGACGAGGCGATGCCCGTGGTTCTTGATCTGATGGACCAGATTTACGGGCTGAGGCGCGAGCTGCGCCGTGTCCTCGATGTGGTCGATCAGCAGCCGGAGCCGGAGCGCTCGCGCATTCTCGATGCGCTACACGCGCGCACCGCCGACGGCGAGACGCGCTGAATCGCGTTCCGTTAAAGCCTGTTTGTTGGAAGCTTGCTGATTTGTCGGCCGTTGTATTCTGATCGCTTCGCTCCGGCAATCGGCTTCGAGACGCAAAACCGCGCGCGTTCCTCGTCCGCCAGCCGAGCGCCAGCGGGCGGCGCCCGGCCGACCTCTGCGCACTGCCTGGCAAGCTCGACGCATATGGCCTCGGTGAGGGCTTCCCTCACTGCAGCGTCGGCCAATCCCGGGGCGCTGTACGCGTCATGCAGGAGGGTGGCCAAGGCGACGCAGCTGATCGGACAGGAGGCCCCTGAGACGATGGCGAGGTGAGCTTCTCCGCCGACAAGATTGTTCATAATGGGAGTTTATCGCCAGGACCGGACTACAAACTCTATCTCGTCAACGAATTCGTTGCGGATGAAGGTCTGGTGCGAGGCGTTCAGCGAATTCATTACAGCAGCCAAATACCGTTGTAGCGCTGGTTTGATTGGCCTCGCTCAACCCCCTGTGGCTCATACGGTCGGCGCGGATCACGCATTTATCAGTTGAACAGGCACTCTGCGCCAAATAACCTTCCCTTTCGTAAAATTATAAATACAGTGCGAGGCGGGCCGCGATTGATAAGGCGGATCGGCCTTGACGCGAGCCAAAATGAGAAAATTGGGAGGAATTCGATGAGGAGACTGCTCACACTGGCCATTGCGGCAGTGACGACGGTTGTGATGCTAACCGGCCTGAGCGTGGCTCAGGACGACCGCACAGGGTGGCCTGAAAGCTTCACCGTTGGCACCGCGTCCCAAGGTGGAACGTTTTTCGCGTATGGCTCGGGCTGGGCCAACCTGGTCGCCGAAGAGCTGGGACTGTCCGGCGCGGGCGAGGTTTCGGGCGGGCCGTGGCAAAACATGGCCAATGTGCATGCCGGCAACAACGCCTTTGCGATGACCACCATGGGTCCGGCCGCTGGAGCGGTGAAGGGTGAAAACCCAATTGCGCCGGGTGTGGTGATGGACAAGGCCTGCGCCATGTTCCCGATGTACGAAACCCCGTTCTCGATCACGACGCTGGCCTCCACGGGCATTACGTCAATTTCCGAGATTCCGGATGGTGCGCGGATCGGTTTCGGGCCTGCCGGCTCGACCTCGGACACGTATTTCCCGTTGATCTTGTCCCAGCTAGGCGTAAATTACGAAAAGCGTAACGGTGGTTGGTCGGACCTGGCCAGCCAGATGCAGGACGGGTTGATCGACGTGATCGCCTTTGCGGCCGGAGTGCCGGTGCCTGCCGTCAGCCAGCTCGAAGTACAAACCGACATCAATATCATCGAGTTCACGCCGGAAGAGCAGTCTAAGGTCTTGGAGAGCTTTCCCGTGGCGGCCTTCGATATTCGGGCCGAAACCTACACGACGCTCGATGCCCCTGCGCGCGCCGTTTCGATGTGGAACTTTGCCATCGCGAATTGCGATCTGCCCGCTAGCTTCGTCAAGGCAGCGGTGAATGTGGTCATGTCTGACAATGAACGCATGGTTGGCATTCATAAGGCAGCCCGCGCCACGGTTCCGGAGAACTGGGACAAAAATCAGGTCCTGAAATGGCATCCGGGTGCCGCCGAATGGTTCAACGAGAACGGCGCATCGATCCCGGCGGACATGATCTACACTCCGGGGTAGTGACCCACGACAGTTGAATCTCCTGATCATGCAATGTGCGGCCCGCCTCATGGAATGGGCGGGTCGTACTCACAGGTCCGTGCCAACGCCGGCTCCTCGCGTGATAACACTTGGACCAGCTTGCGCCGCCCGATTAGCGTGGCGCATGACAGGCGTGGGGGCTTCCTGACATGTCGGACACCGATCACACCAAGGAAGACCGAGGCCCCCCCCCGGCCGATGCTCTCTCTCCGCTGCCCATCGAGGAAGCGCCAGAGCCAATCGAGCCGAACAGGCGGCTGTTTCAGGGCTGGCGGTTGATCGCAGTCGCAGGACTTGCCGCCGCGTATGCCGCCTTTCACATGATCGCGCTTAACGGCGTTTCTATTTCTGGGCTAACGGGAATTAATCTGCCGTTTCTGCCTCAATTTCCCATGGAAACTTGGAATTACCGTATAGTCCATGTGGCCGGGGCGCTTGTACTCGGCTTCTTGCTGTTTTCGGCCACCGATTTCCGGCGCGAAGACCGGCGCGAGACGCCTATGTTCGACTGGGCGGGTCTGGCCTTGCTGCTGCCAGCGCTCTTGGCGGCAGGATCGGCACTGTGGTTTGGTGTGCTGATTTCGCAAGGTGCAATGTGGAATGGAATGGACCCGACGATCCGCTTCCGCGAGGTGTGGCTGTTCGGGATACCGCTTTTCGTCGCCACCGGGGGCGCGATCCTGGTGTCGTGGATCAATCACAAGCGGCGCGACCGATTTACAGCGCCCGATGCGGCGATGGCTGTGTGTGCCGTGGCCGTGGCGATCTACCTGGTCACAGTCTTCGGAACCTCGATGCGGATGTCAACCGGGTCGGACTTCGCCCCCATCGGCATTTCTTTCGCCGCGACGGCCGGTGTCGCCCTGATCATGGAGCTGACGCGCCGTGTAGCGGGCCTCGCTCTGGTTATCATTGCGAGTCTCTTCTTGACGTACGTCTTCGTGGGCTACCTGTTGCCAGGGTTCCTGAATGCACCGCCGTTTTCGTGGCAACGCTTCTTCAGCCAGGTTTACACCGACGCAGGCATCTTGGGGCCGACGACAGCGGTATCATCGACCTATATTGTCCTCTTCATCATATTTGCCGCATTCCTACAGATTTCCAAAGTCGGCGACTATTTCATCGGCTTCGCTTTTGCGGTGGCGGGCCGGGCGCGCGGCGGCCCAGCGAAAGTGTCGATCTTTGCCAGTGGGCTGATGGGGATGATCAACGGAACCTCGGCCGGGAATGTGGTGGCGACAGGCTCACTGACCATTCCACTGATGAAAAAGGTCGGCTACCGAAAGCAGACGGCCGGCGCAGTCGAAGCCGCGGCGTCCACTGGCGGGCAGTTGATGCCGCCGATCATGGGCGCGGGCGCCTTCATCATGGCCGAGATCACGGGGATACCCTACACGGAGATTGCGCTCGCCGCTGTCATCCCGGCGATCCTGTATTTCTTATCTGTCTACATGATGATGGATTTCGCGGCCGCGAAGATGGGCATGCGGGGCCTGCGTTCCGATGAGTTGCCCAGGCTCGCTCAGATATTGCGCCAGATATATCTCTTCTTGCCGATCATCATCCTGATCTATGCGCTGTTTGCCGGCTATTCGGTGATCCGGGCAGGGACGCTGGCCACGGTGGCCGCAGCCGTAATCTCCTGGCTGACGCCGCATGCAATGGGGCCGGGCAAGATCGTCAAGGCGTTCGAGGGGGCGGGCATCATGTCGATCCAGATTATTGCCGTGTGCGCCTGCGCCGGCATCATCGTAGGCGTAATCAGCCTGACCGGCGTGGGCGCGCGGTTCTCGGCGCTGCTTCTGGGCATTGCCGAGGCCAGCCAGCTCTTGGCGCTCTTCTTCGCGATGTGTATCGCCATCCTGCTTGGCATGGGGATGCCGACCACGGCAGCTTATGCCGTCGCCGCCTCGGTTGTCGCGCCGGGCCTCGTCCAACTGGGGATCGAACCGCTGACCGCGCATTTCTTTGTCTTCTACTTTGCGGTTTTGTCTGCGATCACGCCCCCTGTCGCGCTGGCCAGTTATGCGGCGGCCGGAATTTCAGGCGCAAATCCGATGGAGACGTCGGTTGAGAGCTTCGTGATCGGGCTTGCCGCATTCATCGTGCCCTTCATGTTTTTCTACTCGCCGGGCTTGCTGATGGTCGGTCACTGGACGAACATCGCCCAAGTGTTCATCACCGCCTCTATCGGCATCTATCTGCTCGCCGCTGCGGTGCAGGGGTGGCTGGTCGGCCCGCTCAACCTGGTCCTGCGCGGCGTCCTGCTCGTCGGGGCGCTGAGCATGATCGCCGGAGGGTGGGTGTCCGATGGCATCGGGCTCGGCCTGCTTGTGATGACAGTGCTCATCCAAAAACGACTGATCACCCACAAGTCCGTGGCACGCGGGGCCGATTGACGACACGCCTTTCGCGATGGTGTCCAGCTAAGTTGACACAGGTTGCTTCGCGGCTTAACTTTTTGCGTGGTGAGGAGGCTGCCATGTCCATGATCCAGTTAACCTACGCATCGCGACCGTTCGGCTTCGATCCGGCCATGCTCGCCGGAATCCTGCTGGATGCCCGGCGCTGCAATGCCCGCGACGGCATCACCGGGGCCCTGATCGCCCGGCAGGATCTGTTCCTCCAGCTGCTTGAAGGACCAGCGGACGCAGTGGAGGCCGCTTATCAGAGGATCGCCCGCGACGACAGGCACATCGAAGTTCGCCCTCTGACCCGTCAGGAAACGGACACGCGGCTGTTCCCCGATTGGGCGATGCGCGATGATCCGGTGCGATCGTGGATGTGGAGCATGGAAGAGGTTGCGAACGGCGCGCTCCGGCAAGCCTCGGAACCTGAAATCCTCGGCGTGTTCGAGCGGCTACGTTGCGAGCCGGTTGAGTAAGATTAGGCCGGCATGACGCACCCTGATGACACGATAAATGAACATCCCACGGGCTCGTTCAACGATCCTTGCGCGCCAGCCCCATGATCGCGGTTGCCACGCTGCCCGCGGCGAATGTTGATGCAAAGCTGACAAAATAAAGCGCGCCGATCGCCATGCGCGCACCGCTCTCCCAGAACAGCGTACCAATCCCGACGACATCCGTGATCAGAAGCGCGGCACCGACCAAGATGCCCAGCGCAGCGCCGAGGGAGGCGTGCAGCAGCAGAAAGCGCGCCCATTGCGACGTTGAAGACGGGTCGTGTCCGCGTGTCATGCGAGCCTCCGGTGTTCAGTTGGAAGTTACGCATGCCGGCGGCCGCGGGATGACTCGCGTAGCGGCTATTTCTTCTGCTGGGTCAGCGCAGGCCGGATATGCAACTCCTTGAGCTGCTCCGGCGACACCTCGCCCGGCGCGCCCATCATCAGGTCCTCGGCCTGCTGGTTTAGCGGAAACATCGTCACCTCGCGGATGTTCGGCTCGTCGCAGAGCAGCATCACCATGCGATCCAACCCCGGCGCGATGCCGCCGTGGGGCGGCGCGCCATACTGAAGCGCGCGCACCATCCCGCCGAACTTTTCCTCGACCACCTCCGGGCCATAGCCGGCGATGCCGAAGGCTTTATACATAATCTCGGGGATGTGGTTCCGGATCGCGCCGGAGGAAAGTTCGACGCCGTTGCACACCACATCATATTGCCACGCGAGCACATCAAGCGGGTCGGTTTCGCCGCGCTCGATGGCCTCTAGCACCTCGATCCCACCCTGGGGCATGGAGAACGGGTTGTGCGAGAACTCGACCTTCTTGGCGTCCTCGTCCCATTCATACATCGGGAAGTCGACCACCCAACAGAACGCATACTGCTCGGCATCGATCAATTCCAGCTCTTCCGCGACCCTGATGCGCGCGCGCCCGGCGAAATCGACGAAATGGTTGGGCACGCCCGCGGTGAAGAACACCGCATCGCCATCGGTGAGGCCCAGCTCATCGCGCAGCGCAGCGGTGCGCTCCGGCCCGATGTTCTTGGCGACTGGCCCGGCGCCTTCGCCCTCGCGAAAGAAGATGTAGCCCAGCCCTGGCTGGCCCTCACCCTGCGCCCAGGCATTCATCCGGTCGCAGAACGCGCGCGAGCCGCCGCCCTTGGCCGGGATCGCCCAGACCTCGGCGTTGTCGTACCAGTCGCGCCCCCCCTTGTGCTTGTCCAGCAGCCCCGCGAAGACCTTGAAGCCGGAGCCGCGGAAGTGCTCGCTGACGTCGGACATCTCGATGGGGTTGCGCAGGTCCGGCTTGTCGGTGCCGTAGCGGCGCATGGCGTCCCAGTAGCGGATGCGCGGGAATTTTTCCGTGACCGCCCGGCCTTCGCCGAATTCGGTAAACAGGTCGCGCAGGACCGGTTCGACTGCGCTGAACACATCCTCCTGCTCAACAAAACTCATCTCGATATCGAGTTGGTAGAACTCTCCGGGCGAGCGGTCGGCGCGCGCGTCCTCATCGCGAAAGCACGGAGCGATCTGGAAATAGCGATCGAAGCCCGCCATCATCACAAGTTGCTTGAACTGTTGCGGGGCCTGTGGCAGCGCGTAGAACTTGCCCGGATGCAGCCGCGAGGGCACGAGGAAGTCGCGCGCGCCTTCGGGCGAGGACGCGGTCAAAATCGGCGTCTGAAACTCGAAAAAGCCATCGGCGGTCATGCGCTGGCGCAGCCAGGCGACGATCTCGACGCGCTTCATAATATTGCGGTGGAGCGTCTCGCGGCGCAGGTCAAGGAAGCGGTAGCGCAAGCGCGTGTCTTCCGGATAGTCCGGCTCGCCAAACACCGGCAGCGGCAATTCCTTCGCCTCGGACAACACGTCGAGCGCCGCGATCCTGATTTCGACTTCGCCCGTCGGCAGGTCCGGGTTCACCGTGTCATCGGTCCGCGCGACAACCTCGCCATCGACGCGCACGACCCATTCCGCGCGAACGCTATCGGCCAGATTGAAATGTGCATTCTCCGGCTCGATCACGCATTGGGTCAGGCCATAATGATCGCGCAGGTCGATGAACAACAACCCGCCGTGGTCGCGCACGCGGTGAACCCAGCCCGAAAGCCGCGCCTGCCCACCAACATCGCCCTTACGTAGCTCACCGCAGTTGTGCGTGCGGTAGGTGTGAGGCGCGACTCCGTCGCGCAGATCAGGAATGTGCGTGCGCTTGGATTTCTTCGCCGGTTTGGCTTTGGCCTGCTTGTTAGACTTTTCCGTCTTTGAGGTTTTGGCGGCTGTCGATTTCGCTTTCGCCTGAGCCATCTGTCAAGTGATCCTTCGCTTAGCGTTTCAAGCCGCGAAAAGCACATGCACACGGGGCTTTGTCAAGCGGGTGCGAGCAGCGGCGCGGGGCCGGGGAGGTCGATTTTCTCATGCCGGTTTCTTCACCCCTCTCCAGCGCATGGCGACTCAGTCCGTGGCCTGCTATACATTCATGATATGGAGACCAAAGCCCCGACCATCATTACCAGTCACGGCGCTCTCGCTGATATCTGCACCGAACTGGCCAAGGCCGATTACATTACGGTCGATACCGAGTTCATGCGCGAATCGACCTACTGGCCGAAGCTGTGTCTGATCCAGGTGGCCAGCCGGGAGGTCGACGCGTTGATCGACCCGCTTGCTGCGGGCGATCTGGACGCCCAGAAGGCGTTTCTAGCGCCGTTTTTCGCGCTGATGGCCAATGAACGCGTGCTGAAGGTCTTTCATTCGGGCCGGCAGGACATCGAGATCATCCATCACCTCGCGGGGCTTATCCCCAAGCCGGTTTTCGACACGCAAATTGCCGCGATGGTCTGTGGCTTCGGCGAATCGGTCGGCTACGTTGCGCTGGTCAACAAGCTGTGCAAGACCAAGCTGGACAAGACGTCGCGCTTCACCGACTGGAGCCGCCGGCCGCTCAGCCGCAACCAGCTTGACTACGCGCTCGCTGATGTGACGCATTTGCGCGAGGTTTACGAAAAGCTTCAACACGCCTTGCGCGCGAATGATCGTGAGCCGTGGCTGGCCGAGGAGATGGGAGAACTCAGCGACCCGGCGAATTACGAAACGAAACCACAGGACGCCTGGAAACGGGTCAAGCTCAAGGTCCGCACCCAGCGCCAGCTGGCGGTGTTGATGGAGGTGGCGGCCTGGCGCGAGCGTTTGGCGCGAGAGACCGACCAGCCGCGCCCGCGCATCCTCAAGGACGATGCGATCAACGACGTGGCGATCCAGGCGCCGCAATCGGCTCAGGAGCTTTCGCGGCTGCGCACCATCAGTGAGGGTTTCGCGCGCTCAGGCCGCGGCCAGGACATCCTTGCCGCGGTCGCGCGCGGACTGGAGCGTGATCTGTCGGATGTGCCGGAAATCAAGCGCGGTGAGCCGATGTCGCCGGAGGCGCAGGCGGTGGCCGATCTTTTGCGCGTCCTGTTGAAAGCGGTCGCCGCGCGCAACGATGTGGCGCCGCGACTGATCGCGACGAGTGATGATCTCGATAAGATCGCGGTTGACAGCGAGGCGGACGTACACGCACTCCACGGCTGGCGGCGAGAGCTGTTTGGCGAGCAGGCTTTGGCGCTGAAAGCGGGACGGCTGACACTCGGGATCGAGAACGGCCAGGTCGCTACGTTTCCCACCTCCCAGGCGCGCGCCGCCCGCAACTCCAGCGGTTAGAGGACTTTCAGCAAAACTGGAAGCCGGTTTCGCGTCAGGAGCCAACGGCAAACGCGAAGCGACCAAAGTGCGACCAACCAGTAAGTTAGAGCATGTTCGACGATTCAGGTTTCATTGGACCGGCACTAAAGATTGAACCGGCACTAGAGAAAGCGCGGCGATTGGCCTCTTGGCGTTCCTGACACTTATCGACAGGTTCGGCGCGCTCGCCCTCGCCGCACTGTGCTATCTCTCAGCCACCCAGGTCGGCGGCAACGGCTTCATTACGGCGTTCGCCAGGGGCGTCGGCGCCGTGGTGCGCGGGCGCTGCGCCTTCATCCACGAGTTCATCGAGAGCGAGGGGCAGCTCCTCACGTGGACCGGCTGGGGCAGGGCGCTCCGAGGACATCCTGCATTTTGCCGTCAGCGCGGTGTGGATCAGCGTGCTTCTGCATGGCATCACGGCTGCCCCCGGCGCGCGTCTCGACGCGCGCCCTGTCGCCCGCATGGGCGCTTGCGCCGAGACCAAGCGGGTTGCGACCGAGCGGGCCATGGCGAAATCCCTGGCATTGTAGTTTGCGTTAGTTGGTGATGCCCGGCCGGTATGTCCCTTCGCCAGCCGCTGAAAGACCCGGATTTTCTGAGAGCTTTATGGAGGCGACGCCCGGAATCGAACCGGGGTACACGGCTTTGCAGGCCGCTGCGTAACCACTCCGCCACGTCGCCGCTGATGAACGTCATATAGCACGGGAACACGAATGACAAAACGGCTTTGCATTGGATCAGCGGTGGCCAGGCGCGCCGCGCGATATTGTGGTTCCAGCTCTCGTGCGATGTGGCGATGCTGGGCCATTTCATCTATGTTCAGGCCGCCACAGGAGACCAGCTTGCCGCGTCCGATCGAATGGTGCAAACCTCCAAGCGCGCAAAAGCCCAGGCGAGCAGAACTGTGAGCGAGCAAGGGGCTGGATCAGCAGGCGGCTGAGCGGTCATGGGTTGCAAACCGGGGACATAGCATGAGCGACTATAAGCGGGCACGGGCCAACATGGTTGCTTCGCAAATCCGGCCCAACGGCGTGCGCGACCCCGAACTTTTGCGCGCGCTAAGCCGCGTACCGCGCGAGGTTTTTGTGCCCGCGTCGCTGCGTCCACTGGCCTATGCTGAAGAGCATCTGGCGATCAAGCAACTGAACGGTGGCGCGCGTCAAGCCCGCTACATGCTGGCGCCGCTCATGCTGGCCCGATTGATCGATCTGCTGCGACCGCAGCCCAGTGATGTGGCGCTGGATGTCGGCTGTGGACTTGGTTATTCGACGGCGGTGCTGGCTGCGGTCACCGAATCCGTCGTCGCGCTCGAAAGTGATGCTGATCTCGCAAGTTCGGCGGCTGACAACCTGACCAATCTTGGTATCGACAATGTTGCGGTGGCGCAGGGGCCACTGAACGAAGGATGCCCGAGCGAGGCCCCATTTGACATCATCCTGATCAACGGCTCGGTTGATGCCGTGCCGGAGGCTTTACTGGACCAGCTCGGCGAGGGCGGCCGCCTTGCGACATATGTACGTGAGCCGACGGCCGCCATCGAGGACACGTTCGCCTACGCTTATCTATACGAGAAATGGCAAGGCCAGGTGAGCGGCCAGCCCGAATTCTCTGGCGGTGCACCGCTCCTGCGGGGTTTTGCGCACGAGCCGCGCTTTTCGTTCTAACCCCCCGGTTGAACCAGCCGCGTTGCCAAGCGTACTCTTGAGAGTATGGAAAGCTCTTGGGAGTCCTCATCATGCGCGTTTTCACCGTATTTGCTTTGCTTGCAAGCCTGCTCGCCGCGCCGGCTATTGCCTTGGACGTTCAGACGCCTGACCCGGCATTCAGCGCCAGGCAGGTCGTCTCGATCCAGCTGGAGGCATTGAAGAACAACGACGATCCGCGCAAGGACGCGGGCATCAAGCAGACCTACGCTCTGGCGCACCCGCAGAACAAGAGGCTGACCGGTCCGCTGCCAAGGTTCACGCAGATGATCGAAAGCCCGACGTACCGCATGATGCTGAATCACCAGGCGCACATGATCGAGGAGGTGGCGCAAGGTAATGATCGTGCGGTCTTCGGCGTCACAATCGTTGATGCGGGCGGCGAGGTTTACAAGTTCCGCTGGACCGTGCGCAGGATCGAGGCGGGCGAATACGCAGGAGCCTGGGCGACCACTGCTGTATCGCCGCCGCAGACGGCTGACGACAGCATTTAACCGCGCGAGCAGAAGAGCGCGATCCGAAAAGTGGGCACCGGTTTTCGGGATCAATCGCGCGAGCAGAAGAGCGCGATCCGAAAAGTGGGCACCGGTTTTCGGGATCAATC
>CAYVFK010000012.1:19750-20691 GCA_964450925.1 uncultured Hyphomicrobiaceae bacterium
GCGCGAGCAGAAGAGCGCGAACCGGAAAGTGGGCACCGGTTTTTTCCGAGCATGCGTCAGCGGTTCGATCTAGGAATCCGCCGCTCCCGCGCGGGCAAGTGTTTCGATCACCGGGCCACAAGCATTTGCAGGCTGGTTTCGTTGCTCTAGGCTTCTGCGCTTCAGAGTTCTCGGGAGCGAGCCGATGCCAGACATTACATTGCCGCCTGAAGCTGGCCGTGCGGACAGCCGTATCACGATCCTGACAGGTGCGGGCTTGTCGGCGGAGTCGGGCCTGCACACGTTCCGCGATCGCGGCGGAATCTGGGAGCGTTATGATCTGAGCGAAGTGGCGACACCGGAAGCCTTCGCGCGCAACCCCTCGTTCGTGCTCGATTTCTACAACCAGCGCCGCCGGGCCAACGCTGATGTGAGGCCCAACGCCGCGCATGAGGCGTTGGCGCGGCTGGAGCGTGAGTACGCTGGCGAGGTGTGGGTGGTGACGCAGAACATCGACCCGCTGCATGGCATGGCCGGCACCCGCAACCTCATTCACATGCACGGCGAGATCACCCGCGCGCTGTGCGCAGAGTGCGGACACCGCGAAGCCTGGGGCATGGCGGACATTACCCCGCAAACCACCTGTCCGGCCTGCGCGACGATCGGGCGAATGCGCCCGGATGTCGTGTGGTTTGGGGAGATGCCCTATGCGATGGAGCGAATTCTGGCGTTGCTTGAGCAGACCGACCTGTTCTTGTCAATCGGCACGAGCGGCACCGTGTACCCCGCGGCGGGCTTCGTCGAGATCGCAAAGCAGGCGGGGGCCTGGGCGCTGGAGCTTAACTTGGAGCCGTCCGAAGGCGCGTCGTTGTTCCACTGCGCCGTGCAAGGCCGGGCGACGCAGACCGTCCCAGCGTTTGTTGAGCAGATTTTGCGCGCCAATCTTTAAGCGCGACCGTCGC
>CAYVFK010000013.1:0-20681 GCA_964450925.1 uncultured Hyphomicrobiaceae bacterium
TGCTGTCGCTGGCGCAGAACTGGCTGATCGGGCCGGTGCTGATGTTCGCGCTCGCAGTGATGTTCCTATCCGATTACCCGGAATACATGACCGGCGTGATCCTGATCGGGCTGGCGCGCTGCATCGCGATGGTGCTGGTGTGGAACAAGCTCGCGCATGGCTCCAACGAATATGTCGCCGGGCTAGTAGCGTTCAACAGCGTGTTTCAGCTTCTGTTTTTCTCGGTCTATGCGTGGATTTTCCTGACCGTCCTGCCGCCGCTGTTCGGGCTTGAGGGACAGGTCATTGACGTACCGTTCTCGACCATCGCCGAGGCTGTTCTGATTTACCTCGGTATCCCGTTCCTAGCCGGTGTGATCTCGCGCTATGGGCTGATCGCGCTGAAGGGCGAGAGCTGGTACAACAACGAGTTCAGTCCGCGCATTGGCAAGATTACCCTGATTGCGCTGCTGTTCACGATTGTCGCGATGTTCTCGCTGAAGGGCGGAATGGTGCTCGACCTGCCGCTGGACGCGCTGCGCATCGCAGTGCCGCTCGCGATCTACTTCTTCATCATGTTCTTGATCTCGTTCGCGATGGGCAAGCTGATCGAGGCAGATTATCCGCGCACCGTGTCGATCGCCTTCACGGCCGCCAGCAACAATTTCGAGCTCGCCATCGCGGTCGCTGTCGCCACCTTCGGGCTGGCCTCGCCGGTCGCGTTCGCCACCGTCATCGGGCCGCTCGTCGAGGTGCCGGTGCTGATTACACTGGTGAGCGTAGCGCTGTGGTTCGGAAGGCGCTACTTCCCGCGCACGCTACCCGCCGCGGCGCGAGCGGACTGAGCCAGCCTTGGCCGCCAACAAATTCTGGAAAACAGAGGCGCGCTTGACCACAGGCGCGCCCTGTGGCGCTAAAATAGCGCGGAATCGGGCAACCAAGTCATGGAGTCTTACCGATGAGCTATATGGAGCCCAAGCCGGTCAACGCCGATCTGCACGCCCGCGCCGTGGTCGACAGCAACGAACTGGAATGGCTGGCCTCGCCGGAAGAAGGTGTCGAGCGCCGTCCGCTGGAGCGTGACGGCGGGGAGGTCGCGCGCGCCACCAGCATTGTCCGCTACGCCGGCGACAGCAGCTTTTCCGAGCATACCCACGGTGGCGGTGAGGAGTTCTTTGTGCTGAGCGGTACGTTTTGCGACGAGACTGGCGAATTTCCAGCAGGCACTTATGTCCGCAACCCGCCGGGGTCGAGCCACAAGCCTTTCTCGCGCGAGGGCTGCACGCTTCTCGTCAAGCTGCGGCAGATGCAAAGTGATGATGCCGAGCGCGTCGTGCTGGACACCAATCAGGCGCAGTGGCAGGCCGGCCAGAACCCTGGGCATCACGTGATCGTGCTGCTGGAGCGACCTGACGAGCGCGTGACGCTGGAAAAGCTTGACGCCGGGGGCTCCATTGCGCCGGGTGAGGCCGAAGGCGGCGACGAGATTTTTGTGATCGCTGGCAGCTTCCAGGATGAGCACGGTCGCTACGGCAAGGGAACCTGGGTGCGCAATCCAGCGGGCGCGCATCACGGCTTCGAAAGCCCCGAGGGCTGTATCCTCTGGATCAAGCGCGGGCACTTGCCTCGCGGCTGAAGCGACGGCAGGCGGCGGTTTTCTTACCGCGCGGCCACGGTTTCGCGATTTGCCGGGGCGCAGGTCGAATTGCGTAGCATGAGCTTTGAAGGAATGAGCACGCGTGGCGGCTCTGGCAAGCGGCCGTCGATCAGCGCAGCAATCATGTCCGCAGCGCCGCGCCCGATGCGCTTGGCCGGCAGCCGGACGGTGGTGAGGCCGGGTTCGATCTCGGCGGATCCCTTGAAGTCGCCGATCCCGACGATCGACAGGTCGCGCGGCAAATCCAGCCCTAGCGCCTGCCCCGCATAGATCGCACCGTGAGCAATGATGTCGTTGCCGCATATCAGCGCGGTCGGCGCGTTCGAGGCCTCGAAAACCGCCTGAACCTTCTCTTTCGCTTCGGTGATATTGTAGGAGCAATCGATGATGCGGTGATCAGGAATGTCGATGCCCGCCTTCTCCGCTTCGTCGCGCACGGCATTCATGCGGTCTCGGGCGCGGTCGTTGATATCAACGTCCGGGAACATCAGCGCGATATCGCGGTGACCAAGCTCCAGCAGGTGCCGCGCGGCCGTGCGCCCGGCCTGGTCGTTTTCCGTTCCAATGCAGGGAATATCCGACTCTGCCCGATAGTTCCACATCGACAAGAACGCCGTGCCCTGGCCGTTGAGCATCTTGAAAATCTCGGCATCGTGATCGAAGCCGACCAGGGCCACGCCATCAACCCGGTGCTCAAGCAGCGAGCGCAGCAACTCTACCTCCACGGTAAGGTCATAGCCGTGCGCGGCGATTAACAGCGTGCGCTCGGATGCGCGAAGGCGCGTGGCAAAAGCTTGGGTCACTTCCGCGAATATGGCGTTGTCGATCGTTGGGACGATGAGCCCGACAGCGCCCGAGCGACGGTTCTGTAGCGCCCCGGCAGCCCGGTTGCGGATGTAGCCGAGTTCGGTCGCGGCACGTTCGATCCGCTCGCGCGTCGGTGCGCGCACGACAGAAGGCGAGTTATAAAAGCGCGACACGGTAGCTGGCGAAACGCCAGCAGCGCGGGCCACCTGCACGATGCCGGGCGCTGTGCGTTTAGACTTCTTCCTCATCAGCCCACTTCTATCGGACATGAAAACATTTGCAAACAATTTTTCATCTGCTACGCTAAAAAGTCATAAGGCCGGATTACAATGGCCAATTGAGGAAGCGTCAAAGGCTGGAATATGGAATTCGTCAATTATTTTGGCGCGGTGTTCGAGCCCGTCGCCTTCATGCTCCTGCTGGGAGGGACGATAGGCGGGCTCATCCTGGGCGCAACGCCCGGACTTTCGCCTACGATGGCTGTCGCGCTACTTATTCCATTTACATTTCATCTCGCACCCGCGCAAGGTCTTATTCTGCTCGGCGCGGCCTATACTGCAACAGTCGCTGGCGGCGCAGTAAGCGCAATACTACTGAAAATTCCGGGCGCGCCGGCGAATATCGCAACCGCTCTTGATGGCTATGAGATGGCCAAAAAGGGTGAAGGCGCGCGCGCTTTACAAATGTCGTTTCTCGCATCGGGCGTGGGCGGGGTTATTGGCGTCCTGTTGCTGATTTTTCTCACGCCCGTCTTGGCGCAGTGGGCGCTTGCCTTCGGCCCATCGCATCTTTTCTGGCTTGCTATCCTCGGCGTGACAGTCATCGGTTCGCTGGACACAAAGTCGAGTATTAAGGGTCTGCTATCCGGCGCGCTGGGCGTCTGGCTGTCGACGATCGGCTATGACGACATTCAGGGCGCTCCACGTTTCGTGTTTCACGACGCGCTGACCGGCGGCATCAATGTCATCGCCGCCCTGATCGGCCTGTTCGCAATCCCGCAAGTGATCGAGATGCTCACCCAAGGGCGCAAGCCGCGCCAAATCTCGGTTATCGAAGTGCGCCCAAATAAGGTGCTGCACTCCATGCGTGACATGTTTTCGAACCTCAGAGCGCTCGGTCTGGGCACGTTGTTCGGCTCGATTATTGGCTTGATCCCCGGCGTCGGCGGGCAAATCGCTGGGCTTGTCGCTTATGACCAGTCAAAGAAGTGGTCGTCGCAGCCGGAAAAGTTTGGCACTGGCCACCCTGAAGGCGTGGTTGCAGCGGAATCCGCAAACAATGCGATGGTTGGTCCTTCGCTGGTGCCGCTGCTGACGCTCGCCATCCCCGGCAGCCCGACTGCGGCGGTGCTGCTCGGCGGGCTGCTGATCCACGGCATCTTCCCCGGCCCGATGCTTTTCGTGAATTATCCCGACGTTGCCTGGACATTCATCAACTCGATGCTCATTGGCCAGGTTCTGATGGTGATTTTCGGGTTGTATATTGCCAGCTTCGCCGCGAGGGTGGCGCACATCCCAATGCCGATCCTTGCCTCGGCGGTGCTCGTGCTGGCGGTCTTCGGGTCGTATTCCGTGCAGCAGTCAATGGGCGACGTTTATGTTATGCTCACACTGGGCGTTGGCATGTATTTCCTGGAGCGGTTCGGCTTCTCGGCAGCGCCACTAGTCCTGGGCCTCATCCTCGGACCCATCGCAGAAAACAACTTCCTGCAAGGCAGCATGATCGCGGACGCAACCGATGGACGCTTGGAATATTTCCTGACCGGTACGCTGAACCTGGTGCTGATTGGCCTGGTGATCGCTTCGGTGGTCTTCAGCTTCTGGACAACCATGGGGCCCCGGGCACAGCGCACAAAGACTGCGGAGGCCCAGCCATGAGCCAGATGTCAACGGCGAAGCGTCTTCAGCATTTGCTGCCGAACGCCGTCATCACCGCGCTTGCGGCGGTGGTCACCTGGATCAGCTTTACCCAGGAACCCGCAGCGGCCTATCTATTTCCACGGCTGATCTCCGTGATCATGCTTGGTCTTTCGGTCTGGAGCCTCGCGCGCGCTGTGCTTGGAATGTCGCGCGCCGGCACCGGACTCACCGCAGAAACGGCGCTCAACCTCGCGCCGGGCTTGGTGTTGATTCTGCTTTATGTGTTCTGGGCGGCAAAGACGCTGGGCTTTTATGCGTCGTCGTCGCTGGCTTTTTTCTTGCTATTCACGATCTACGATCCGACCCCGTTAACCAGTCTGCGGGGTTGGGCCAAGCGGATCGTGATCACGGCCGCCTTCATGGCGGTCATCTATGCCCTCTTCACGCTTCTGCTCCAGGTGCAGACGCCCCGGGGGCTCCTACTCTGAACCAGGCAAAATCACGCCAACCCCAATTAGGGAGACGATCTATGCGAACACTCCTCGCCACCCTAGCGACCGCGACTGCGGCCGCGATCATGGCCTTATTGCCCATTTCCGCCTCCGCCGAAGAATTCCCCGACCGGCCAGTTTCGCTGATGGTCTCGTACGGTGCGGGCGGCGCGACCGACTTCCAGGCGCGCATTGTAACGATGGTGTCGGCGAATGATGACCTGCTCGGCCAGCCGATGGTGATCGTGAACCGGCCAGGCGCCGGCGGCCGCGTAGGCTGGAACTGGATGGCGACCGAGGCCGAGCCGACTGGATACCAGCTTGGCGCTTACAACGTGCCGCATTTCATCGCGCAGTCCATCAAGGGAGACGTGAAGTACTCAATCGACAGCTTCGAGCCGATTGCCAACTGGGGCGCAGATCCGGCGGTTTTCGTTGTTGGTGCCGACAGCGAATTCGACAACATGCAGGAAGTTGTCGATTACATGAAGGAAAACCCGGGCGGTCTGACCGTCTCCGGCGCGGGCCTGTTTGTGGGACACCACATTGCCGCGCTGCAGATTGAAGCGGCCACGGGTGCTGAAATGGCCTATATCCCGAATGATCAGGGCGGGGCCGCGGCCATGCGCGCCGTGATCGCCGGTGATGTGATGGCGGGCATCAACAATCTGTCTGACGCCTTCCGCGCCCGTGAAGCAGGCCAAGTGAAGATCCTCGGCGTCGCCGACCTTGAGCGCAACGAAGAGTTCCTGCCCGATGTCCCGACCCTCATGGAACAAGGCATCGATGTGGACGATTCTTCGGTGAACTTCCGCGGCATCATGGCTCCAAAGGGTACGCCTCAGGACCGCATCGACTTCCTGGCTGCGCGCATGCCCGAGATGTTCAAGAATGCGCGCGTGCAAAGCCGTATGGCGGCTGGCGGCTCGCCGATCCGCATCATGACCCGCGCCGAGGTCCAGGAAATGTGGGCGAAGCGCCAAACCTACCTGGAGGACCTGCTGGCAGGCCTGTAAACCGCTTGAGCTGAAGAACGTGGGCGGGGCAAGGCCCCGTCCGCCACCATGTTGATTTGAATGGTCGTTGCCAATGACAATGCAGACCTCATTGCCCCAAACTGATGCTCTGTCAGCAGAAATCCGCGCCGTTGACGAAACGCTCGCGCGCGCGCGAGCCGCGCAAACTCGCTACGCGCAAAATCCCAGTCAAGCGCGCTATGACCGCGCCGCGCTCGCTGCTGGCTGGGCCATCATGGAGCCCGCGCGCAACAAGGAGATGGCCGAACTGGCCGTCGCCACGACCAGCCTTGGCAATGTCGAAGACAAGTTCACCAAAAACCACCGCAAGACACTCGGCCTGCTGCGCGACATCCGCGACGCCAAAACCTGCGGCGTCGTCCAGGACATCCCCGAAATGGGCTTGAGCGAGATCGCGCGGCCCGTCGGCGTGGTCGGCGCGGTGACGCCCTCGACCAATCCGGTCGCCACGCCCGCGAACAACACCATCAATGCCCTGAAATGCGGCAACGCCATCATCCTCGCGCCGTCCCCGGCCGGCGTACCGGCCTGCGAGCGGCTGATCGGCTTCATTCATGCGGAGTTCGCGAAGATCGGCGAAGACCCCGACCTTGTGCAAATGCTGCCAGCCCCGCCGTCCAAGACGAAGACCCAGCGGCTGATGGAGACGGTCGATCTCGTCGTCGTAACCGGCAGCCAGGACAATGTGCGCCGGGCTTACACCTCCGGCACCCCGGCGGTCGGCGTGGGCACCGGCAACGCCTCGGTCATCGTCGACGAGACAGCGGATATCGCCGCTGCCGCGCGCAAGATCGCAGCTTCCAAGACTTTTGACAACGCGACCTCATGCTCATCGGAAAACGCGGTGATCGTGGTCGATGCCGCCCGCGAGGCGTTCCTGAAGGCTGCGTATGCAGAAGGTGCACGGGTGCTTGATGCCGCGCAGACCGCGCGCATCCGCGATACGTTGTGGCAGGACGGCAAGCTCAGCCGCGAGATGATCGCCAGGGATGCGCCCACGGTAATGCGCATCGCAGGTATCGCAGTCCCCGAACCGGACACGGCGCGCTTCTTCCTTGCCCCGGTCGAGGTGATTGGGCCGCAAGAGCTGCTATCGGGCGAAAAGCTCTCCTTGATTACCGCGCTTTACACCGCACGTGATTTCGCCGACGCCAAGGATAAGGCCCGGCGCATCCTGCTGCACCAGGGAGCGGGCCACTCGGTCGGCCTGCACAGCGCGCGCGACGAGCGGGCTGTGGAACTCGGGCTCGAACTGCCCACAACGCGGGTGATCGTCAACCAGCCTCACTGCTTCGCTACCGGCGGCTCGTTCGAGAATGGTCTTCCCTTCTCGCTGTCGATGGGCTGCGGCACGTGGGGCGGCAACGCGATTGACGACAATCTGCACTACCGGCATTTCCTCAACATGACCAAGGTCGCCCGCCCGATCCCGGCGCGAGCGCCGACGGTGGAGGAGATTTTTGCGGGTTACTGGGATGAGGCCGGAAAATGAACCCGCTTGACGGACTGACGCCGGAAAATGTCGTCGCGAAAATGAAAACATTCTCTATTCGCGACCTGATCGATGCGCGCGCCGAGTATCAGCCGAACAGCACCTTTTTAATCGAGCCGGAAAGCGGCAGGGAGATCACGTTCGGCGCACTGAAACAGCACGCCGCTTCGCTGGCCGCGCGGCTCGCCGGCACGGGTCTGAAGCCGGGCGAAAGCGTCGGCTATGCGATGGCTAACGGGCCGGGCACGGCGATTGCCTTGCTGGGCGCACTGTATGGCGGCTTCAGGGCCACCGCGGTCAATCTCGTCTCCGGACAGCAGACGATCTCTTATGTGCTCGAACATTCGGAATCCCGCCTGGTCCTCGTGTCGCCAGAGCAGCGCACGCTGGTCGAAGCGGCCTTCGGCGAAAGCGGCGGGCCGCGCACGATGTTGATCAGCGAGACGGCCCCGCTCGAGGGTGTAGCCGCGCCGGCCTTCAAGTTCGACATCAGCCACGACACCGATGGACTGCTGATGTACACCTCCGGCACGACGGGCAGGCCGAAGGGCTGCATGCTCAGTCATGCCAACCTGATTTCAGGCGGCGCTTGCGCAATGATGGCGCACCAACTGGGGCCGCAAGACCGAGCGCTGTGTGTGCTGCCGCTCTACCACATCAACGGCCTGTGCGTGACGCTTATTGGTCCGCTTGTGTCGGGCGGATCGGTGGTCATGCCCAACAGGTTTTCAGCCAGCCGGTTCTGGGATCAGGTCAAGACGTACGAATGCACCTGGTTTAGTGTCGTGCCAACCCAGATCTCCTACTTGCTTCATGAAATCAACGAAGCAAACGATCCGCTGGAAAAACCTTCGCATTTGCGCTTTGGCCGCTCGGCGTCCGCGCCACTTGCGCCGGAGGTGCAGCGCGTCTTCGAAGCCCGCTTCGGCGTGCCAATCATCGAGACGATGGGCCTGACGGAAACGGCCGCGCAAATTCTCTCCAACCCGCTGCCGCCCGGCACCCGCAAGATTGGCTCGCCCGGCATCCCGTTTGGATGCGAGGTGCGCGTGGTCGATGACCAGATGAATGAACAGCCGACCGGCATCGAGGGCGAAATTGCGGTACGCGGCCCCAGCGTGATGAAGGAATATTTTAAGAACCCGGACGCTACTAGCGCGGCACTTACACCAGAGCGCTGGTTCCGCACCGGTGATCTGGGCCGCAAGGACGAAGACGGCTACGTGTTCATCACCGGGCGCTCGAAGGAGCTGATCATCAAAGGCGGCGAAAACATCGCCCCGCGCGAAGTAGACGACGCGCTGTACGCGCATCCTGCGGTGATTGAGGCTGCGGCGTTCCCGCGCCCCTGCCCAAGCTACGGTCAGCGGGTGGAAGCTGGGGTGCGCGTACAGCCGACAGCAGACGTCACAGAGGAAGAACTGATCGCGCTGTGCAAGCAACAACTGGGTCCGTTCAAAGCGCCTGAGCGGGTGCATTTCCTACCAGAGCTGCCAAAGGGCCCATCCGGCAAGATCCAGCGCCTGAAGCTGGCCGAGTTGACCGAAGCCTGAACTCAGCGCGGGCCGCCGCGCCCGTCGAGGCCAAATTCCCGGATCTTGCGATAAAGCGTTGAGCGCCCGATGCCCAGACGCCGGGCCGCTTCGGTCATGGAACCCCGATATCGCCCTAGCGCCAGCCGGATCATGTCGGCCTCAACCTCTTCGAGCGAGCGCACCTCGCCGCGCTCGGTGAGCGCAGGGATTCCGACCGAAACCCCGCCGCCCTCGCTGGAAAGCGTCGTCATCGGCATACCCTCGACCAGCGCTGCGCCCTTCTTGGGCTTCGCGATGCGCTCGGGAACACGCGCGCGCTTGGCCGCTGTCCGACGTTGCCCCATCTGAGGCTCCAACAGCCCCACGAGCGCCTGAACGCGCGGGAAATGTCGCGCAAGCAGTTCGCGCTCATCAGCCAACAACACCGAACGGTAAACCTCGCGCTCCAGTTCCAGCAGATTTCCCGGCCAGTCATAGCGCCCCAGCAGCGCGGCGGCATCTTCGCTCAGCGCGTCAATCCGCCGGCCGGTTTCCATCGCAAAGGCGCGCATGAACCCGCGGGCCAGGCCGGGGATATCCTCACGCCGGCGGCGTAGCGGCGGCAGCCAGATCGGACAGATATTCAGCCTATAAAACAGGTCCTCCCGGAACGCGCCGGCCTTCACGAGCGCCAGCATATCCCGGCTGGCTGAGGCGATCAGGCGCACCTCGGGTTTATTGTCCTGGAAGATTTCCTGCGCCGTACGCTCGGGATCTTCCATCAGCGTGGCGATCCGCACCTGCGCAGCGGCTGATAGCGCTTCGATCTCATTCAGGAACAGACTGCCGCCACGCGCCTTCCAATACAGACCATGCCGGCGGTCGAACAGGGCCGCCTCGGCGTCATTTCCCGACATGGCGGTGCAATCCACCTCGACGAATGGCCGCGTCGCGCGATCGCTGCCAGCATGGATCGCGCGGGCCATCAGGCGCTTGCCCACGCCCGCTTCGCCTTCAAGCAGGACATGCATCTGCATCCGCGCGGCGCGCTCGCCCAGCGCCACGGCGCGCTCTGTGTCATCGCCGGTGCCGCGCAGATCATCAAGCCTGATCGCCGCGTCACTGTAGCCCTGTATACGGGTAAGATCGCTTCGCAACCGCGCGACCTCATGAACCCGCCGCATGACCAGTCCGATGGCATCATCGCCCGCCGTCATTGATACCACTTCGGAGGCTCCAGCACGCACCAACTCAGCGACAGTCTCCGGCGGCTCATGTTCGACGAAAGCGATAGCGGGCGGTGCATCAGGCTCGCGTCGCAAACTCTCAAGCAACGCGCACATCCCCGGGGCGGACAGGCCTGGCCCGAGCACCACAATCGAAAATTCGCTCAAGCGTTCACGCTTGCGGTTGAGAGCCTTATCGTCGCTTCCAGCAACTTCGGAGCCAAACCCCGCCCGTTCGGCGCACCCCACCAGCAAGGCGACGCGCGTGGCGTCTCCCTCGAAAATCAGCACATTTTCGCTCATTGACGCATACTCTTGTCGCAAACCGGCCGATATGAAACAGCCACCACACCCGCAACCCTAACTGTCGAAAGCAGTTGTAAAGGAGCCATTTACCCGGGCGCGGAAGCCAGGCCCTTTCTGGCAAGCTGATTAAGGCAGCGTGAATACACGTGTCAGTTGATGCCGCATGCAGGTCGTGTCGCATGCTGGCCCTCTTGCGGGCGCGCCTGTCACAGCGCACTATAAGCACTGTCTGCGCTGGCAGCCGCCGTGCGCTGAAGGCACCGTCACACCGCTTGCACACAAGGCCTTATCGCTCATGACCGACCGAGTTGACGTATTCGCGACCAACGCCGCGCCCTTCAACCAGCCAGCGCATTCCGCCGACGGCGCGCGGCATGAAACAAGCGCCGCCTTTGGCGATCTGCCCCGCTGGGACCTGAGCGCGCTGTATTCCGCGCCCGACCAGCAGGATTTGTGGGCCGACGTGGCGCGCGCGGAAACCGAGTCGGCCAATTTTGCCCGGGATTACCAGGCCAGCATCGAGGCAATTGCGGCAGCGACAGGAGCGGGCGCGCGGTTAGCGGAGGCCGTCAAGCGCTACGAGGCGCTTAACGATCTGATCGGCCGGATTGCCGCCTTCGCGCATCTGAACTACGTGACTGACACAGCCGACCCGGCCCGCGCCAAGCTGCTCGGCGACATCCAGGACAAGCTGACCGCGATCACCTCCAAACTCGTATTCTTCACATTGGAACTGAACCAACTCGACGACATGACGCTGGAGCGCGCATCGAAGGATCCGGCGCTTGCGCATTTCCGGCCCTGGCTGGAGGACATCCGCAAGGAAAAGCCCTATCAACTCGCGCAGGAGCTTGAGCTGCTATTTCACGACAAGTCGGTCACCAGCCGGGGCGCATGGAGCCGGCTGTTCAACGAGACCATCGCCGCGCTGCGGTTCCAGGTGGACGGCGAGGAGCTTTCGCTGGAGCCGACCCTGACGCTGCTTAGCAACGCGGACGAGAGCAAACGGCGAACGGCCGCGCACGCGCTCGCCAAGGTGTTCCGCGACAATAGCCGGCTGTTCACACTCACCATGAACACGCTGGTCAAGGACAAGGAAATTTCAGACCGCTGGCGCGGCTTCGAGGATGTCGCCGCCTCGCGCCACTTGAGCAACCGCGTCGAGCCCGAGGTCGTGGACGCGCTCGTCGAGGCGGTGCGCGCCAAATACGCAAACCTCTCGCATCGCTACTACCGCATGAAGGCGCGCTGGCTGGGCAAGGACCGGTTGGACTACTGGGACCGCAACGCGCCGCTGCCGCACACACCCGACCGCGTCTATAAATGGGACGAGGCGCGTGAGATGGTGCTTGGCGCCTATAATGGCTTCTCTCCAGAATTTGGCGGCATCGCAGCGCATTTCTTCGACAAGAGCTGGATCGACGCACCGGCCACACCAAGCAAGGCCCCGGGCGCTTTCGCGCACCCGACGGTTCCGAGCGCACACCCCTACATCCTGCTCAACTATCTGGGCAAACCGCGCGACGTGATGACCCTGGCGCATGAGCTGGGGCACGGCGTGCATCAGGTGCTGGCGAACGATCAGGGCGCGCTGATGGCCCGCACGCCACTCACTCTGGCGGAGACGGCAAGCGTGTTCGGCGAGATGCTGACGTTTCGCGCACTGTTGGAGCGCACGCCGAGCGCGGAGGAGCGCCACGCGCTGCTGGCGCAAAAGGTCGAAGACATGATCAACACAGTGGTGCGCCAGATCGCGTTCTACGTTTTCGAGCGCCGCGTGCACACCGAGCGGCGCGAGCGCGGCGAGTTGACGGCCGAGCGGATCGGCGAGATCTGGCTGGAGGTTCAAGGCGAAAGTCTTGGTGATGCCGTGCATCTGGGCGAGGGGTATGAAACGTATTGGTCGTATGTGCCGCACTTCATCGGCATGCCATTCTACGTCTATGCCTACGCATTTGGAGATTGCCTGGTGAACTCGCTCTACGCCGTTTACGAGAACGCCGATAGCGGCTTTCAGGACCGTTACATGGAGATGCTGCGCGCCGGCGGCACCAAGCACCACAGTGACTTGCTGGCCCCCTTTGGCCTGGATGCGAGCAAGCCGGACTTCTGGCAGATGGGTCTCGGCGTCATCGAGGGCATGATCGACGAGATCGAGAGAACCGAGGCCAGCGTTGGAATGCGCGCATGAGTGATGCAAACGAGACGCCGCCTCGCGTGCAGCCTGACGAAGAGGCCAGCCGCTTCTCCCGCCGGATGCGCCGCTATGCGCAGGTGAGCACCGGCGTCAGCGGTACCGCTGCGCGACTGGCTGGCAACGCCTTGTTCGGCATCGGCATGAACCGTGACAAGAACGCGCAGCAGCTTGCCAAGGCGCTTGGCGGGATGAAGGGGCCGATCATGAAAGTCGCCCAGCTTCTCTCGACCATCCCGGATGCGCTGCCGCCTGAATACGCTGCCGAGCTGTCGCAGCTTCAGTCGCAGGCTCCGCCCATGGGCTGGCCGTTTGTCAAACGCCGCATGGCCGCCGAACTGGGGCCGGACTGGCAGTCGTGTTTCGCGGAGTTTTCGCGTGAGGCGGTCGCCTCGGCCTCGCTCGGACAGGTGCACAAGGCGCGCTCGCACGAGGGCGAGACGCTCGCTTGCAAGCTGCAATACCCAGACATGCAGTCCTACGTGCAGGCTGACCTCAACCAGTTCCGTCTGCTGCTGCGCATCCACAAGCAGATGGACCCGGCAATCGACACCTCCGAGATCGCCGCAGAGCTTGAGGCCCGGCTCTATGAGGAGCTGGATTACGGTCTGGAAGCCAGCCACATCAAGCTCTACGGGCTGATCTTTGATAACGACGACCTCATCAGGGTGCCCACCGTCCACGCTTCGCTTACCACCAAGCGCCTGCTTACAATGAGCTGGATGCAGGGCACGCCGCTGATGCACTACAAGGGCTATCCGCAGGAGGATCGCAACCAGATCGCTCGCGCGATGTTCCGCGCCTGGTGGCATCCCTTCAGTCATCATGGGGCGATCCATGGCGACCCACATCTTGGTAATTACACCATCTTCGAAACCGACGGGCGACCGGCGGGCATTAACCTGCTCGACTACGGGTGTATCCGCACCTTCGCACCGCGCTTCGTGCAAGGCGTGATCAACCTGTATCGCGGGTTATTGCATGACGATCGCGAGCTGATCATCAATGCCTATGAGACCTGGGGCTTCGCCGGCCTGTCCTACGAGGTCATCGAGATCCTGAACATCTGGGCGCGGTTCATCTACGGCCCGTTGCTGGACGACCGGACGCGGCGCATCGCCGAGGGCATCTCGCCGGGGCAGTACGGCCGGCGCGAGGCGTTCACTGTGCACAAGGCACTCCAGGAAAAAGGGCCGGTGCGGGTGCCCCGCGAGTTCGTGTTCATGGACCGCGCAGCGATCGGACTGGGCGGCGTGTTCCTGCATCTGGATGCGGAGATGAACTTCCACCGGTTATTCAATGACACGATCGACGATTTCGACCTCGACGAGGTGAGCAAGCGGCAGAAAGCAGCATTTACGCAAGCTGGTGTGCCTTTGCCGGTGCATGGCGGCGAAGGCCAGATGCTGGTGTAGCTGGCATCAGGCAGTTTGCGGATTCAACTCGAACTGAAGCTTCGCCAGGCGCGCATAGACGCCGCCGCGCGCCATCAACTCTTGATGCGAGCCCTGCTCCACGATGCGCCCTTCGTCCAGCACGAGGATGCGGTCGGCGTTCAGCACAGTCGCAAGCCGGTGCGCGATCACCAGCGTGGTGCGCCCTTCCATGACGCGCTCCAGTGCTTGCTGAACCAGGCTCTCACTATGCGCATCAAGCGCGCTGGTCGCCTCGTCGAGCAGCAGGACGGGCGCATCGCGCAGCACCGCCCGCGCAATCGCGATGCGCTGGCGCTGCCCGCCGGAGAGCATCACGCCGCCCTCGCCGAGCTGGGTGTCGTATCCTTCGGGGAGCGCGGTCACGAACTCCTCCGCCAGCGCCGTTTCCGCCGCCGCGCGCACCTGCGCGTCCGTCGCGCCGGGCATGCCGTAGCGGATGTTCTCCTTCACCGTGTCGGAAAACAGCGCCACGTCCTGCGGAACAATAGCGACCTGATCGCGCAGCGCCTGAAGCTCAAGCCGATGGACCGGGATTCCATCGAGCGTCACCTCCCCGGCTTGCGGATCGTAAAAACGCAGCAACAGGCTGAACATCGTGCTCTTGCCCGCGCCCGAGGCGCCGACGATCGCCACGCGCTCGCCAGGCGCCACGTCAAACGAGACCTGCGACAGCGCGCGGTCTTCTGGCCGCGTCGGGTAGTGAAAGACCACATCCTTGAATGCCACGTCGCCACGCACCAGCTTTGGCAGCGTGACAGGGTTCGGCGGAGACTTGATCTCAGGCTCGATCTGGCGCAATTCGGCCAGCCGCTCGGCGGCGCCAGCGGCCTGCTGCAACTCTCCCCACACCTCGGACAGCCCGCTCATCGCCGCCGCAGCGATCACGGTGTAGAGCACGAATTGACTCAGGCGCCCGCCGGTCATGTCGCCGGCGAGAACACCCTGAGCGCCATACCACAAAATCGCGACAACGCTGGCGAACGTCAGGAACATGGCAAGCGCTGTCAGCCCGGCCCGTGCGCGCATCCGCTCGCGCGCCGCATCGAAAGCCGTTTCGACCGCGGATCCGAAACGGCGCGACACCGTGTCTTCATGCGTGTAGGCCTGAAGCGTGCGCACTGCCGCGAGGTTCTCCGCGGCATAGGCGGCCGAGGCTGCGATCGTGTCCTGCGCATGGGCGGAAAGCCTGCGCACCGCACGGCCATAAGCCATCAGCGGCAGCACGATAACCGGAATAGCTGCGACGACGAGTACGCTAAGCTTCACGCTGGTCACGATCATCATGATCAATGCGCCGGCCAGTAGCAGCACGTTGCGCAGGAACTGCGTGGCCGCGACGCCGACCGCCGCCTTTACCTGCGTCGTATCGGCCGTCAAGCGTGACATGACCTCGCCGGACTGAGTTTGTTCGTAGAACGCTGGACTAAGGTTGCACAAGTGCCGGAACACCGACTCGCGAAGGTCAGCAACGACACGCTCGCCCAACCAGTTGACGAAATAATACCGGGCGGCACTGGACACCGCGAGCACCATGCCCACAACGATCAGCGTCGCGAAATAATTGTTCACCAGCGCGGTGTCCTCGCCGGAGAAGCCCAGGTCGATCATCCGGCGCACGCCCATCGGGAGCGCCAGCGTTGCCAGCGTCGAAACTAGCAGCGCGGTCAGCGCCAACGCGATATGGACGCGATAGCGCGTCAGGAATGGTTTGAGATTGATGAGCGGCAAGAGTGAGCGTCTGGCGCGTTCTTGCCTCTTGCCCACCCTCGTGCGCGCTTCACCCATGTCCTGCGCGCCGGGGTTGGAGGGTGAGGTAACAACCACTAAGACCTACCCTTTCTAGCTTATTCCCAGAATGGTTCTAGCCGAACCAGCAATCTGAATGAAGTCGAAAAATGGCAACTGGGCCCTTTAGCCGCGTAGTTTTCACGCTTGTCATTGAAGACACTGGCGGGCTATATCTGCGCGAGAGACGCGGCGAGGATGCTGGGGCAGCTCGCGCGAGGCCGGCATTCCTGATAGGTTTGCTCGCAAGATTTTTCAATTAAGGGACGTGACCATGAAGAGCGGTATCCATCCCGACTATCACAAGATCAAGGTCGTCATGACCGACGGCACGGAGTTCGAGACCTATTCCACCTATGGGTCGGAAGGCGACACGCTGACGCTCGACATCGATCCGAACACGCACCCGGCGTGGACCGGCGGCAGCCAGCATCTGGTTGACCGCGGCGGGCGCGTCAGCCGCTTCAAGAAGAAGTTCGAGGGCTTTCTGGGCTAAGCAGGCGGAGTTGAGAAGGCCAACGCGCACTCAGCGCTTGCCGTCTTCAGCCGCCTCGCTCGGCTCGAAATTCGCGAAAGCGCGCTCGGCCAGCTCTTCAGCGTTTTCATCGTCGTGCGCTGCGCTGCCCTCGCCTTCGAGCGTGCTGAACACGTCTTCGTCAGTCTTTTCTGGTTGAGCGGTTTCGTGCGGTTCTTCGCTTCTCAGCGGCGCATCCTCGATGGGCTTCAGGCTGGCATCCGGACTTGCGATGGCGGTCTCGGCCTTATCGGCCTCCGCCCGTTTCGCTGCCTTCTGCACCTCGGCATCCAAATCCATCTGCTTACACAGCCCCAACGTCACTGGGTCCTGCGGCTGCAAGTTCGTCATATTCCAGTGGGTGCGGTCGCGGATCGTCTGAATCGTTGGCTTGGTCGTGCCGACGAGGCGCATGATCTGGGAATCGCGCAACTCGGGATGATTGCGCAGCAGCCAGTAGATTGCGTTCGGGCGGTCATGGCGACGCGAGACCGGCGTGTATTTCGGGCGGCGCTTGGTCTTGGTTTCGGGCACCTGCACGCTGCTCTTGGCGAGCGTCATGCGGTAGCCGGGATCTTCCTGCGCTTTGGTGATTTCCTCGCGCGTCAGCTGGCCTGTCGAAATCGGGTCCATGCCCTTGATGCCCTGCGCCACCTGCCCATCGGCGATGCCTTTCACCTCAAGCTCATGCAAGCCGCAGAAATCGGCGATTTGCTCAAATGTCAGCGAGGTATTATCGACCAGCCAGACAGCGGTCGCTTTCGGCATAAGCGGTTTGTCAGTCATCATGCGTTCTCCGTGCCCAAGGGCCGTCCCTGAGCGGGTTCAAAATTGTTCTGTCGCGGGATCGGCAGGAATCGTTTCTCTATAGAAACATAGTCTTGCATGCACGCAGGCGCAAACCCCGCCGTCGCCGCCGCGCGCCTTTTTCCGGCCTACTGCCCCGTGACCAACAGGATCTTGCCGATATGCGCGTTCGTTTCCATGCGCCGGTGCGCCTCGGCAGCGTCGGTTAGTGGGTAGCGGCTGTCAATCACCGGACGCACCTTGCCGCTTTCGAGGAGCGGCCAGACCTTTTCCTCCAGCGCGCTGGCGATCTGCGCCTTGACACTTGTCGGGCGGGCGCGCAGCGTGGAGCCGGTCAGCGTGATCCGCTTGAGCATCATCCGCATGAGGTCGACCTCGACTTTCGATCCCCGCAGGAAGGCGATGTGGTGTATGCGACCGTCCTCCGCTGCGCAGGCAATATTGCGCTGGACATAATCGCCGCCAACCATATCGAGTATGACATCCGCGCCACGGCCGCTGGTAGCCGATTTGACCACCTCCACGAAGTCCTCTGTCTCGTAATCGATTGCCCTCTCAGCCCCCAGCCGGATGCAGACCGCGCCTTTTTCTGGCCCGCGCGCCGTGGCGAACACCCGTGCGCCGAAAGCGCTGGCAAGTTGGATCGCCGTGGTGCCTATGCCGCTGGCGCCGCCATGCACGAGGAACACCTCGCCCGGCTGCAATCCGGCGCGTTCGAACACGTTGATCCACACGGTGAAAAATGTCTCGGGCAGCGCAGCGGCGTCGATCATGTCCATGTCCGCAGGCAACCGCAATGTCGCCTGCTCGTCGGCCACGCAATATTCGGCATAGCCGCCGCCTGTGATGAGCGCGCAGACCTGATCGCCCGGTTTGTAGCGGCTCACCTGCGGGCCCGTGTCAACGACCTCGCCGGCAATCTCAAGTCCAGGAATGGGCGACGCGCCCTTCGGTGGCGGATACAGCCCCTGGCGCTGCATCACATCTGGGCGGTTCACGCCCGCGGCCGCCACCTTAACCAGCACCTCCCCCGTTTCCGGCTTCGGCACGGCAATCTGCCGCGGTTGCAGCGCCTCTGGACCGCCCGGCTCGGCAATGGTTATGGCGGTCATCTGCTCAGGAAGCGGGCTTGCCTCAGCCATGCGGATCTCCTTTGTCTCATAGCTGCGGTGGTATTCGATGAGCGCGGGGCGCGCAACCACAGGTCGATCGCAGCGAATTCATCCGTGTCAGTCTGGCGCGACTTTGGGAAACAGCGCAAAAATTTGGCGGCCGTTAACCTTCATTTAAGCACAGCGTCATAGTGTCATGATTGTCCAGTCAAATTGGCGCTGAACGGTCTTCCGTTCTGTCAGCCTCCCTGTTCAAAAACTGAGCCGCCTACGGGCGGCTCTTTCTTTTTTGGCCATTGCCAAACCACACCGGCAAGCCACAACAAAAACGCAATGTTAAGTCTCGTTGGGTACTGTCGGCGTTTAGAAAATTGCGCGGCGCCGGAATAAGCTGCTATGTCTGTGGTGGTGTTTGCGTCCGCGCGTAGCGTAAGCGGGAGTTCCATGATCAACAGAGCCAATGACGCCCAGGAGCCTGGCGCCGACGCCCCGGTTCCCTTCGCAGAAAAATATGCCGTTTCTCCGCAATTCGATGATCTGTTCCGCGAGGGAATGACGCTCGTTGAAGATGCTGCCAGCTATCTGGATGGGCCGGGTCGGCAGGACGCGAAACGCCTCACTGGTGCGGCCGGTCTCGCCTACTCCACGGAAAGCATGCGCCTGACCACCATGCTGATGCAGATTGCCTCCTGGCTGCTGGTGCGCCGATCCGTGGGTCGCGGTGAAATGACGATGGAAGAGGCGCTCAAGTCCCGCCAGCGCGCCAAACTGACCTATCCGCAGAAGTCGCCACGCCCAGAGGCGTTCGACGAGTTGCCGGATGGCATGAAGCGGCTAATCGAGCAATGCGATGCGCTTTACGACCGCGTCCTGCGTCTTGACCGCCTCATCAGCCGGTCGAACGACCGTCCGCCGCGCCCTGAGATCAACCCGGTTGCTTCGCAAGTTGATCGCTTGCGCGAAGCGTTCGAGACCGGCAAACGGCCAGCGGCGGCTATCAGCGCGAAATGGTCCGAGCGCTGATCAGCGCGGACCTGGGTTGGTAGCGCCCTGCTGGCCAACAACTGCGCCGCCTTCGGTGCTCATGGGTCGATAAGCGTCTTTCCCCCCAAGCACGATCAGCTTGAGCCATAGCAAGCAGAGCTTACTCGGCTGATCAGGCAGGCGTTCAGCTGTTTTCGCGCATTCCTCCGGTGTGATTCCGCGCTGAATTTTCCGCCGCGTCGAGCGGGTGACAGCACCATCGTGGCACTGCGCGATCGCCCCGCTGACTGCGCCGATAGCGGCAAGACGCCTCAGGTCACTCCACGGAAAAATTGATCTGCATCAAGGCTACGGATAGAACCCTCGGCCAAACTGTGTAACGTTAATTTGACGTAGACAACCGGTCGGGATGTTTTGGGAGGGGTGAATGGCGGACGCCATGCGGCAGGAGATGTCGGCCTTGGCCGATGCGCTTGTGTTGGCGGCGGCAGCGTTTGGTGTGCTGCTCGGCGGATTTCTTTTCTTCGTGTCCACAGATCCCGTCATGGTTTTTCATGGCATCCTGCTGGCGGGTGCCTCGGCTGTCGGTGGCTGGTACATCCTCACGCGCCTGGCGGACGGCAACCTCACAGTGGGTGGGGAAGGCTACTATAATGACACAGTCATTAAGGCTGGCGTCATTGCCACCGTGTTCTGGGGCATCGTCGGTTTCTTCGTCGGCGTGTGGATCGCCTGGCAGCTTGCCTTTCCCGCGCTGAATTTCGATCTGCCCTGGACGAATTTCGGCCGCCTGCGCCCGGTTCACACCTCCGCCGTGATCTTTGCGTTCGGCGGCAACGCGCTGATCGCCACTTCGTTCTACGTGGTGCAGCGCACCTGCAAGGCCCGGCTCGCGGGGCGCTGGGCGCCCTGGTTTGTGTTCTGGGGCTACCAGCTTTTCATCGTGCTCGCTGCTACTGGATACGTCTTCGGCGTCACCCAATCACGCGAATATGCTGAGCCTGAGTGGTACGCGGACCTGTGGCTGACGCTGGTCTGGGTGGTCTATCTGCTTGTCTTCCTCGGCACGATCATGAAGCGCAAGGAACCCCACATCTATGTGGCCAACTGGTTCTACCTCGCCTTCATCGTGACTGTTGCCATGCTGCATATTGTCAACAATCTAGCGATCCCGATCTCGCTGACCAGCACCAAGAGCTACTCGCTGTTCTCCGGGGTTCAGGATGCGATGACCCAGTGGTGGTATGGCCACAACGCAGTCGGCTTCTTCCTCACCGCCGGGTTCCTTGGGATGATGTACTACTTCATCCCAAAACGCGCCGAGCGTCCCGTTTATTCCTACCGCCTGTCGATCGTGCACTTCTGGGCGCTGATCTTCCTCTACATCTGGGCTGGCCCGCATCACCTGCACTATACCGCGCTGCCAGACTGGGCGCAGACGCTGGGCATGACCTTCTCGATCATGCTGTGGATGCCGTCCT
>CAYVFK010000014.1:0-20260 GCA_964450925.1 uncultured Hyphomicrobiaceae bacterium
CCAACCTTGTCGAAGGAAAGCATGTGCATCAGGACCGAGAAACCATCGATTTCCTTGTCGAACAGCGGGCGCACCGCTTCGGGCGTCACATCGCGCCCGGTGAGGCCCGTGCCGCCAGTGGTGATGATCACATCGATGCTCGGATCGCCGATCCAGCGCTCGAGCATTTCGCGAATCTGCGCCGGCTCATCGCGGACGATCGCGCGCTCGGCCAGTTCGTGCCCTGCGCCGTTGACGCGCTCTGCCAGCAACGCGCCAGACTTGTCATCCGCCAGCTCACGGCTATCCGATACCGTCAGCACTGCGATGCGAACGGGTTTGAACGGCTTGGTCTCGTCGATACCAGGCATGTGCGCGTCCTTTCGTCATTTTGATCATTTCGGCTGGGATCGCAGCGCGCGTCAAGCGCCCGTCGGAGGCCCGCCCCATGGTCCGCGCGGTTTCGATGACCCAGGCGGTTTGGTGTCGGTGTGGTTGGCGCCACCTTCTCCGGGCAGGTCTTGTTCGCCGCGCCTGTCTTGCCTGCGCGGTTCTCCGGTATTCGGCACACGCCAGCGTCTGCGCCCCGTCCTCAGCCGATAAGGCTGGCCGCGGCGCTCGTCATACACGAGGCCCTTGCGTCCGACCCCGCCGAGCCACAACAGCGGCAGCAGTATCATCCCGGCGATAAAGCCGCCGATATGCGCCCACCACGCGATGCCACCACCCATGCTGGGCCGGAACATTTCGACGGCGCCCTGCAACACTTGCAGCCCGAACCACAGCACGACAAATGACAGCGCAGGCAGTTCGAAAAACAGCGGGATGAACACGATTGGGAACAGCATGATGAGCCGCGCACGCGGAAACGTCGCCGCGTAAGCCCCCATCACGCCCGCCACCGCGCCGGATGCGCCAAGCACCGGCACTGGCGAATTCACATTAAAGTAGAAATGCGTCAAGTTCGCCGCGATCCCGCACAGCATGTAGAAAATAAAAAATGTGACCGAGCCATATCGGCTCTCCACCGAGCTTCCAAAAATATAGAGCGTCCACATATTGAACAAAATATGCAGGAATCCACCATGCATAAAAAAGCTGCTGATGAAGGGGAAGTAGTCGTTCGGTGAAAGCCCCTGATATTGGGCCCAGACCGGGTCGGAATAACGCAGCGGTACGAGAGCATAATCATAGATGAACTTCTGACCGACCAGCCCCTGCATCGACAGCTGAAACAGGAATACGACCGCATTCGCGATGATAAGCGCGTAGACGACGGTTGGCGTGGTGCGGGCGACGATCGAATCGCGAATTGGGATCATAAAAGAGCGCTGCCTGAGGGTTGCCGCTTGCGGGAAAGGCGAAGGCGCAGCCTAACAAAGCCGGCGCACCGCGCCTATGCGGCCTCACGCGCAAGCCGTGCCACGCTTTCCAGGACATGGCCGTAATTGTGCAAAATCCAATAATGTCCCGCGCCTTCTATACGTCGGACATCGCAGCCAGGAATGAGTTCGCCAAGACGCAGCGCCGCGGAGACCGGCACGTTCCTGTCCGACAGCCCCTGCCAGAGAATGCTCGGCGCCGTGATGTTCTCAAACGCCACGTCCCAGGCCCGCGAGAAACAGCGCAACTCCTCCACCGCGCCGCCGACGCCCGGGCGCACGCCCTCGCGCAAGCCGCGCAGCAGGTTCTTGCGGATGCGCTTTTCTGAAAGGATGCGCCAATCCGAAGGTGCCGAGCGGCTCATGATCAGCGCGGCCATCGCATCGGGTACGAACAAAAAGCCGAGCCGCCCAAAGCTGAACAGGAAGCGGTAGAGCAGCGGCACGCCGGGCAACACGCGGAAGGTGAGCCGGTGCGCCGGGCCGATGCGCTTGGGGCTGTGAACGCCCGCGAACGGGCCGACGGGCGAGACCAGCGCCATCGCGCTGACCCGCTCGGGACACGCAGCGGCGAAGGCGACTGCGAACGGCGCGCCCCCGGAGACGCCCGCAACGGCCGCACGCCGCAGGCCAAGCGCATCGCATAGCGCCGCGATCTCGGATGCGGTCTGTGCCAGCGGCTTGGCTTTGGCAAAGCTGGACAGGCCGAAGCCCGGGCGCTCTGGTGCGATCAGCCGCAGCCGGTTTTCAAGCGCGAAATCATGGGCGATCGCGAACATGAAGCGCGAGCCGGGCGTGCCGTGGAAACACAGGATCGGCAGACCGTCCGCCGCACCGTATTCCCGAAAGCCGATGACGCGGCCATCGCCCAGGATCAGGCGGCTGTCGTCGCCGTGGCGCGCGATGCGCGGGGCCGCGCCCAAGTCATGTGCCATGCCCAACCCTATGCGACCGGCAGCCTGATGGTGGCTTTCAAGCCGCCGAGCGAGCTATGCGCCAGCGCGATGTCCCCGCCATGCCCGCGCACAATGTCCCGCGCGATCGACAGGCCCAGCCCGGTGCTCTTGACGTTCTGGTTGCGCGCATCATCGAGGCTGAAGAACGGGCGGAACACTTCTTCACGACGCTCCAGCGGAATGCCGGGCCCATCATCCTCAACTTCGATCGTGATCGTGCGCGGATTACGGCGCGCGGTGATCCGGATCGTCTCGGCGAAGCGCGTGGCATTCGCCACGAGGTTCATGATCGCGCGCTTGAGGGCATTGCGCCGCGCCACCAGCGCAAGCGCCTCCGGGGCAACGAGAGCGATCTCTTTCTTGCCGCCCCCGCCGGTTTCGGCCACTTCGCGCAGCACTTCGACGAGTTCAAACTGCGCCGGCTCCTCCCCCGCATCGCCCTTGGCGAAAGCGAGATAGTCCTCCAGCATCTGCTGCATCTCGTCGATATCCGCGCTCAGGCTCTCGGCTTCCGGACGGTCGCCCAGCATGGCGAGTTGCAGACGAAAACGCGTAAGCACGGTGCGCAGATCGTGGCTGACCCCGGCAAGCATCGTGGTGCGCTGCTCTACATGCCGCTCGATCCGGTTGCGCATTTCGATGAAGGACTGCGCGGCAAGCCGCACCTCGCGCGCGCCGCGGACCTTGAACTCCTCCGGAGCAGGCTGGCCGCGGCCGAAGCGCTGCGCCGCATCCGCCAGCGTCAGCACGGGGCGGATCTGATTGCGCAAGAACAGCACCGCCACAATGAGGAGGACCAGCGATGTGCCGACCATCCACAGCAGGAAGATATGCGTGTTCGACGCATAGGTCTGGTTGCGCCGGGCCAGCACCTGAAGCACGGCATCATCGAGCTTGATGCGAATTTCGACGTAACGCGAGCGCCCGACCGTGTCGATCCAGAACGGGCGACGGATGCGCCGGCGGATTTCGCGCGAGAGCGTGCGGTCAAGCAGGTCGAAAAACGGTTTGGGGCGGGCGTCAGGCAGGTTTTCATCCGGCAGAATTCGCGCGATCAACCCAAGCTTCTCGCGGGCGATGTCCGTAAGCGTCTCGTAGCCGTCATCTTGCGGATATTGCTCGTAAACCGAGATGAGCGTCGCGATCTCGTTGGTGGTGGCGATCGAGAGCTGACGCGTCACCTGCTGCCAGTGACGCTCCATGAAGACGAAGGCAAGCACCGACTGCAAAATGACAATCGGCACGATAATGATCAGCAATGCGCGGGCATAAAGCCCTTTCGGCAAAACGCGGCCGAGCGCATGGGCGGTCGCGTCGTGCGCGCGGGTGAGCGTGTCAAACAGCACCCGAAACGCCAGCCACTGCCGCAGCCAGGCAATGTTGTGGTTGTGCATCGCCACGAAGCCGCGCCAAAGCGAGCTTGCGGCCCAACCGAGCGAGGCCATATTGCGCCGGTGAATGGCAAGGAAACCGCGCCAAAGCCTGTTAATCGCATTGCGTTTTCGGCTGGCGACTTGAGAGACCAGCGTTTTTGGCCGCTCAATCCACGTAAAGGACATAGCCGCGGCCCCTTACAGTCTGCAGATGCACCGGGTTGGCGGGGTCCATTTCGATCTTGCGGCGCAAGCGGTTGATCTGCACGTCAATCGCCCGGTCGGTGCCGTGCGCGTCGCCGCCGAGCAACTCGTGGCGCGCGATCGTCTCGCCGGGCGCGCGAGCAAACTGGCGCAGCAAGTCGCGTTCCCGGTCTGTGAGCTTCACCGGCACGCCCGCGCGGGCCAGATCGCCACGCACCACATTGAACACACACTCACCGAAGCAAATTTCGTTGCACGGCTCCTCCTCGATGACGCGCCGGCGCAGGACATTCTGCAAGCGCAGCAGCAGTTCGCGCGGATCAAACGGCTTGGCCATGTAATCATCAACGCCGAGTTCCAGCCCCTGCACGCGGCTTTCCGGCTCCGAGCGCGCGGTGAGCATCAGGATCGGCACATCGGATTCGCCGCGCAAGGTCTCAGCCAGCGAGAGCCCAGACTCTCCGGGCATCATGATGTCGAGAATGATCAGATCGAACGCCAGCCCCTGAAGGGCCTTGCGCGCGTCGCCTGCATCCGCGCTCACACTCACACGGTAGCCGTTCTCACGCAGGTAGCGCGCCAACAGGTCGCGAATACGCCGGTCATCGTCCACCACCAGCAGGTGGGGCGCGGTATCCGCCGGCGCTTGAATCGGCTTTTCCTCGATGCTCGCAGCAGTCATGTCTCCGTCTCCCCGTTCGCGCGCAACCCGTCGCCGGTGGCGATCAGCGTGGCGATATCCTTTCTCTCCTGCGGGCGGATCATCGTGAACAGGAATTCCGCCACGGTGTCCGCCGCATCCACGCCAGCGGCCCGGAGCGCGGCATTGATCCGCTCGCTCTGGCGTGCTGCCAGTCTTGCGATCAGCGCGCGGCCATCATCGCGCGGATACAGAAGACGCTCGCGGCGATCCGTCTCGCCGCGCTCTTGCCTGATGAAGCCGCGATCGCGCAGATCCTTAAGCACACGTGCCAGACTTTGTTTGGTGATTTTGAGGATTTCGAGGAGGTCGGCGACCCGAATGCCCGGATGTCGACAAATAAAGTGCAAAGCGCGGTGATGCGCGCGCCCGAAGCCAAGCTCAGCAAGGATCTCATCCGCATCCGCGGTGAAGTCGCGATAGGCAAAAAATAACAGCTCGATGATGCGCAAGCTCTGCGGATCTGGCGGGCACGCTGTCTGCGCGCTGTCTGTTGAACTGCGTCTCGCGGCCGCTGCATCCGGCCGCTCCAGTTCGGTATCGGGAGTTATGTCAGCCATGTTGACATATATTGAACGGATTGCTACTTACAGCAATGGTTTTCGACAATTTTCTGATGGACTGGGGCCAGCTGCCGCAATATCTAAACGGCTTTATCGGCAAAGGCTTGGCGTGATAGGCTTATGCCAACGGGCGCTCACCATCAGGCAACGACATCTTGCTTTGCAGCCACGACGGGCCTCATGTGTTGTCCTGCGGCAGCCGGGAGTCAAGCCGATTTCGAGGGCGAAACGCGGGAACACGCTCGGGAGATAAACAATGGCACTCGTTCCTTACGATCAGCGCGACGGCGTTATCTGGATGAATGGCGAACTCGTTCCGTGGGGGGACGCCAAGCTTCATGTCCTGAGCCATGGACTGCATTACGCCAGCAGCGTATTCGAGGGTGAGCGCGCCTATGACGGCGAGATATTTAAGCTCACCGAACATAGTGAGCGGCTGGTCGAATCAGGCCGGATCATCGGCTTTGAGATTCCATACAGTGTTGCCGAGATCGACCAGGCCTGCCGCGACGTGCTGAAGGCCAACAATCTTGTCGATGGCTATGTCCGCCCGATCGCCTGGCGTGGCAGCGAGCAGATGGGGGTTTCCGCGCAGCACACGAAGATCAATCTCGCGGTCGCGGCGTGGGATTGGGGCAAGTATTTCGACCCTGCTGCCATGGAGACCGGCATCCGCCTGGCAATGGCGGAGTATTGCCGTCCCGACCCACGAACCGCCCCGGCCAAGTCGAAGGCCGCGGGTCTCTACATGATCTGCACGATCGAAAAACACCGCGCTGAGGCCGCTGGGTATGCCGATGCGCTGATGCTGGACTGGCGCGGCCGGGTGGCCGAGGCAACGGGCGCCAACGTGTTTTTCCTGAAGGACGGCGTGCTGCACACGCCCACGCCGGACTGTTTCCTTGACGGGATTACCCGCCGTACGGTCATCGACCTGGCGCGGGGGCGCGGCATCGAGATCGTCGAGCGCGTGATCATGCCCGAGGAGATGGAAGGCTTCGAGGAGTGCTTCCTGACTGGCACTGCGGCGGAGGTGACGCCCGTCGGCGAAATCGGGCCGTACAGGTTCCATGTCGGCGACGTGACCCGATCGCTGATGGCTGATTATTCGGCGCTGGTGCGCCCGGCGCAGGCGCTGGCGCAGGCAGGATAAACACGAGTTTACTCGCCCGCCCAGCGGCGCGCGGCCGCGTCGTCGGTATCGCGCGCCTCGACCCAGCGCGGGCCGTCCGGCGTCTGTTCGCTCTTCCAGAACGGCGCGCTGGTCTTGAGGTAGTCCATCAGGAACGCGGCGGCCTCGAACGCCGCCTGCCGGTGCGCCGACGCCGTCACCACCAGCACGATATTATCGCCCGGCTCCAGCCGCCCAAAGCGGTGAATGACGGTGCATGCGGTGATCGGCCAGCGTTTGCACGCCTGCTGCTCGATTCGCTCCAGTTCGCGCTCGGTCATGCCGGGGTAGTGCTCCAGCGTCATCGCTGTAATGCGCTCGCCCTTGGTTTCGCGCACTGTGCCGGTGAAGCTGACGATCGCGCCGATGTCGGTACGCTCGCCGCGCGTGCGCTCTATCTCCAGGCCGATGTCAAAATCCTCGCGCTGCACGCGGATCATAGGCTCAGCCCCCTGTCACCGGCGGGAAAAAGGCGATCTCGCGCGCCCCGCGCACCGGGGCGTCATGGGCGACGTGCTCGTGGTCGATCGCGGCGCGTACGACGTCATCGCGCGCGAAGGCTGCGGCAAATTCCGGCCCGCGCCCTTTCTGCCAGGCGATCAGATCGGCAATCGTCTCCACGCCCTCGGGCAGGTCGATCTGCTCTTCCCCGATCCCGGTCTTTTCACGCATCCAGGCGAAATACAGCACTTTGGTCATCTGTCCTGATCCATCACGTGTTTGAGGCCGGCGCGGAAATAATCGAAGCCAGTGTAAAGCGTGACAAGCGCGGCCACCCAAAGCAGGCTGAGCCCAATTGCCGACGCGCAGCCACCGCACACATCATCGCCCGCACCGCCTGCCAGCAGAAAGCACAGCGCAACCATCTGCACCGTCGTCTTCCATTTGGCCAGCGCGCTCACCGCCACGGTGACCTGCAGCCCGGCCAGGAACTCCCGCAGGCCAGAGACAAGTATTTCACGCGATAGAATAATCACTGCCGCCCAGATCGACCACCCTGAAATCGTGCCATCGCCCACCAGCACGAGAAGCGCTGCGCCCACCAGCAGTTTGTCCGCAATCGGATCGAGCATCCGTCCGAGCGCGGATTGTTGCTGCCACGCACGCGCAATGTAGCCATCGAGAAAATCCGTTACCCCCGCAAAGGCGAACACCCCCAGCGCCGTCCAGTTGGCGATATCGCCTTCGAGGAAAAACAGCGCCGCCACAAGCGCCGGCACAGCCGCGAGCCGCATATAGGTCAGCACATTGGGCAGGCTCAAAAGAACCCGGCGGCGCTCGGCGGAAGGGACGCTACCAGTCATGGGCCTCTCAACCATGGGCCTTCCCAAAACACGAGGGGTCGGCAGGCATTCGATGATCAGCATTTTGGGAATAGGTAGCGTCTCACGCTCGATCCGCAACCGGCGGCAAGGGCGGTCCAAGCGCGTATTTCGACCGTCGGATAACCAGCGAGGTCTTGACGCTGTCGACATTTTTCGCCGCTGTCAGGTCGTTGATGATGAAGTCATTGAAGGCCTCCAGATCGTTCGCCACGCATTTCAGGATGAAGTCGATCTCACCAGAGAGCATGTGACACTCGCGAACGATATCCCATGACCGCACCTGCTCCTCGAACTCGCGCAAATCGTTTTCCGACTGCCCAGCAAGACCCACCATCGCGAATGCACAAACCTCATAGCCGAGCGCCTTGCGACTGATAAGAGCGTGATACCCCTCGATGATGCCGGCCTCTTCGAGCGCGCGCATCCGCCGCAGACACGGCGGCGCGGAGATGCCCACGCGCCGGGCGAGTTCCACATTCGTGATGCGGCCATTGGCCTGCAGTTCGCGCAGAATGCGCCAATCCGTCTCATCAAGTCTGAATGTCGTCACGAAAGCCATCCAATTTCTATTCTGCGCCCGGCCACGGACATATCATGTCGCCCGCGCGATACCATTGGAATGCTTTGGTGAGAATTCAAGCAACAAAGTTGTGTAGAGGGCAGCTGTGAGCGATCCAGCCGGCGCGGTCTGGATCCTGTCGGACGGTAAGGCCGGTCATCTGGCGATGACGACCGGCGTGGCCGCCGCCATGGGCCTGGATGCGCGCATTATCGAGGTCACCTCGCCTGCCCCGTGGCGCTGGATGGCTCCGCGCGGCCCCGCCCCGCCGGGCCTGCGTGGCTTTTTGCCTATGCATACGGACCTCTGGCCGCAATATGTGTTCGCCGCCGGGCGCGTCACCATCCCCTATCTGCGGGCCATCCGCCGCGCGGGCCGCGGGCGCAGCTTCACGGTTGCGTTCATGGACCCGCGTTTGCATGACGCCGCCGATCTGATCTGGGTGCCGCAGCACGACGACCGTCGTGGCGACAATGTCATCACGACAATCACCTCGCCGCATGGCTTTTCGCCGGAGCGTTTGGCCGGGATGCGCGAACACATGCCCGATGACATCGCCGCCCTGCCGGGTGCGCGCGTTGCAGTGTTGATTGGTGGGCGCGGCGGCGGCTTTTCGTTCACCCAAGCAGCGACCCGGCGGCTTGCGGGCGCGCTGCACCGCATGGCCGAGCTGGGCGCGAGCTTTCTCATTACCCCGTCGCGGCGCACGCCGCCAGCCCTGCGCGACGCCGTACGCGCAGCCACGGCGCGGGCCCCGCGCATCTTCTGGGACGGCGCGAGCGAGAACCCCTACCCGCATTTCCTCGCCTGCGCCGATTCATTTGTCGTCACCGCGGACAGCGTCAACATGACCGGTGAAGCCTGCGCAACCGGCAAGCCAGTGCACGTCTTCATGCCGGATGGCGGGCGGGCGAAGTTCCACAACTTCCATCAAGCCCTTGAAAATGCAGGCGCGACACGCCCGCTGCCCGAGCGCCCCGAGACGCTGGAGACATGGTCCTACGAACCGATCCACGCCGCCGCGCATATCGCCGTGCAGATCAGCAGCCGCGCGAAGGCGCATGCCGCAGCGGCCTAAAACATCGCCCGCGAGGGGACAAGCCCGCCGCGCCGGATTGACCCGGCGTCCCCTGCACTCTATTTCTGCGTATGACTAACGGCAATGCGGCGCTCCAAGCGCGCCTCTTCACCCAAGTAGGGCGTTCCATGTCTGATCGACACGAAAGACTGATAATACTGGGGTCCGGCCCAGCGGGCTACACCGCAGCGATTTACGCCGCGCGCGCGATGCTGGGACCAGTGCTCATCCAGGGAATCCAGCCCGGTGGGCAGCTCACCATCACCACCGATGTCGAAAACTACCCGGGCTTTGCCGACCCGATCCAGGGGCCGTGGCTCATGGAACAGATGCAGGCGCAAGCGGCCAATGTCGGCACGGAGGTGATCACTGACCACATCATCGAGGTGGATCTGGCGCGCCGGCCGTTCAGGCTGAAGGGCGACAGCGGCGCGCTCTACACCGCGGACGCGCTGATCATCTCCACCGGCGCTCAGGCGCGTTGGCTAGGATTGCCGTCTGAGGAGAGGTTTATGGGCTACGGGGTGTCCGCCTGCGCCACCTGCGACGGGTTTTTCTATCGCGGCAAGGAGGTGATGGTCGTCGGCGGTGGCAACACGGCCGTCGAGGAGGCGCTGTTCCTCACCAATTTCGCCAACAAGGTGACGCTGGTGCATCGCCGCGATGCGCTGCGCGCTGACAAGACCCTGCAAGCCCGGCTTTTTGACCACGCCAAGATCGAAGTCATCTGGGACAGCGTGCTGGACGAGGTGCTGGGCCAGGACAATCCGCCGAGCGTGACCAGCGCGCGGCTGCGTAACCTCAAAACCGGCCAGACGCACGAAATCGACGTGCACGGCATCTTCATCGCCATCGGCCACGACCCCGCGACAGCACTGTTCAAAGGCCAACTCGACATGAAGGAAGGCGGCTACATCATCACCGCGCCGGACTCGACACGGACCAGTATCCCCGGCGTATATGCCGCTGGCGACGTGACCGACGACATCTATCGCCAGGCTGTGACGGCTGCTGGCCAGGGCTGCATGGCGGCGCTGGAGGCCGAGCGCGACCTCGCGGCGATGGAGGCACCGGCAAAAGCCGCAGAGTAAACGAGGCTCTTCAAGGGGATTTGCTGTGAAGGCGGTCCCGCCGGACAGGATCGCCCCATGGACTGGGACAAGCTGAGGATATTTCACGCCGCCGCTGAAGCCGGCAGCTTCACTCACGCCGCGGAAGCCCTGCACCTAAGCCAATCTGCTGTCAGCCGCCAGGTCAGCGCGCTGGAGCAGGAACTGGGCGCGCCGCTGTTTCACCGCCACGCGCGCGGCCTATCCTTGACCGAACAAGGCGAGTTGCTCCGCCAGACCGCCGAAGATGTGCTGGTCAAGCTCAACTCGGTAGAGTCCATGCTCGCGGACACACTGGCCGAGCCAAGCGGCGAGTTGCGCATCACCACCCCTGCCGGCCTCGGCGCCACGTGGCTCGCTCCGCGCCTGCGGGGGTTTATCGAGCGCTATCCGAAGATCCAGCTGCAGCTTTTACTGCGCGACCAGGAACTCGACCTGAGCAAGCGCGAGGCCGATGTGGGCATCTGGCTCCACGCGCCATCGCAGAAGGATCTGATCTTGCGCCGGCTGTTCACCGTGCATTTCCACGTCTACGGCTCGAAGGACTATCTGGAAGCGCGTGGAGCGCCGCAAACGCTCGCCGACCTGGATACCCATGCCATTATCACGTACGGCGGCATCCCCTTTCCGCGCCGCGGCATCAACTGGCTGGAAACGGCGGGCCGCGACGGGCAGCCGCCGCGCAAGCCAATCATGCGCATCAATAGCATGGACGGCATCAAGCGGGTGGTGAAGCGCGGGATGGGGCTGGCGGTTCTGCCGGATTATCTCGCCTCTGACGAGCCGGACCTGCAAAAGGTGCTGGACCAGGCAGATGTGCCGGCTTTCAACACCTATCTCGTCTATCCGGCCGAGTTAAAAAGATCGAAGCGGATTGCGGCCTTTCGCGATTTCGTCGTCGCCAAGGCGCGCGAGTGGGCGTTTTGAGCGGTCGAAACGAAAAGTGCGACGCAGCCCCCGTCAGCGTCGCACCATTTTGTCCGATCAGTCGGGAAAAGGCCGTTAGCCGACTTCTTCCTTGTGCTCATGGTCGTGGTCGTGCTCATCGTCGCCGACCTTCTCGACCTCGACTTCGATCTCCAATTCGCCAATCTCGGCAAACTGCAGATGCGCGTGGAAATGGTCACCGGCCCTCAGGCCACGCTGCACGTCGTTGAACACGATGCGCAGGCCGCCCGGCTGCATGGTCACGCTCTGCCCGGCTGCGATCTCGACGGTCGCAACTTCGCGCGTGCGCAGCGCGCCGTCATCGCCGACGGCCTGCGCCTGGAACACGGCTGACTGCGCGAAGTCAATCTCCGCGCCGGTCAGCGTTACGGGTTCAGAGCCGTTGTTTTCGATGGTCATGTAGACTTCGATGGCATGAGCCATCGCGCCGGTCTCGCCGGTCCAGGCGTGGCTGACTGAGATGTTGCCCTTGCGGTATTGCTCGCCGTCGTGATGCGCGGTCGCAGGCATGACAGCCGCGAGCGCGAACATGGCTGCGATCAGGATATGACGGATCATACTGTGCTCCTTTATGGGGCCCACCGCCCCAGAGTGAGGTTGCGTCGCGCTTAGCGGCAGGTCTCCTGGCTTGCGGGTCGTTGCCGATGTCTTCCGCCTTCCCGGCATATCTGCCAGTGGCACAATGGAAGATCGGCTTTCCGCTCACAGTTGCGGGGGCAGCGCCGGACTCGCACCGGCTTCCCTGTTCGTCCCTTTCGGGAACCGCTAAACGCCGAGAAGGTTAACCCCGGTCAAGGGGGCGCGCAAGCAGGCATCCCGAAGATCGCCAGCAAAAATGTACGATTGCCCGGCAAGGCCACGAGCAAGCAGAAGGGCCCAATTCTCCAACGCATTTGGCTCTCGTCTGACCGACCAGTCAGTGACATAGCCTCGTAAAGGGGAAAACACGGGGAGTTGGAAAAGCTGTTAAGAACTTGGGTCGCCGCCTTGAGGTGTGGCCAGAGGGCTTATCCGAATCTGAACGGAGGCTTCCAAAAGCCTAATAATAATGCTATAAACTCGTCTTATTCGGCGAGAGATCGTGGGTGTCCTGCTGCCAGTGCCGTGGTGTGGGGGCAGTCTTCGTAACTTCTCAAGAGTAACGGTGTGTCGCAGGCGCGGCTCGCCCACTTGGCGTTACGGACATTCCAGCGGTCTTCTGTTGTCGAGTTTCGCGTAGCACAGTTTTGGGCTTAGGGGGTATCAACACGCCGTCATTGGGGGCAGTGAGGGCGATTTGTGTTGTTGGCGCTGTGGTTCTGCGCAGTCGAAAAGCGGATAACCCGCGCTGCTCGTCTTTGGCGGCAGCGCTAAAATCAAGTGAGACGGTATAGAATGGCTGCAAAAAAATCGCTCCAAAGGAACGGCTTCACGACAGATGAGTATGTCGTCTATCCGACGCATGGTGTTGGGCGAATCGTGGACATCGAAGAGCAGGAGATTGCCGGCAGCAAGCTGGAATTATTTGTCATAAGCTTCGAGCAGGAAAAAATGACACTGCGCGTCCCGACGACCAAGTGCGAGTCGGTTGGTATGCGCAAGCTTTCCGCGACGACCATCGTGGAAAAAGCGATGGCGACGCTGCGCGGGCGAGCGCGTGTGCGCCGGATGATGTGGAGCCGTCGGGCGCAGGAATACGAAGCCAAGATCAACTCGGGCGACCTCATCTCGATCGCCGAAGTCGTGCGCGACCTCTATCGCTCCGATAGCCAACCAGAACAGTCCTATTCCGAGCGCCAGCTATATGAGGCCGCGCTAGAGCGCATGGCCCGTGAGGTGGCTGCTGTGGATGATGTGGATGAAGCTGTCGCTACGCGGCGAATCCATGAGGCCTTGACAAAGGGTCGCGCTGCCAAGCCTGCGCCGGAGCCTCAGACCGATGGCCCCGAGGCCGAGGTCCGCGCGGCGTAAGCGCTGCTCAGGAACGTCGTGAATTGAGAAAAGGGCGGGCGCGATCCGGTCGCGCCGGTCCTTTTTTTGCGAGCGGCTGCCATATCGGCGACCTCGCGGTGATCCTCTTGGCCGGCTCAGCGGTATAATGTGCGCAGCCTGTGGTGCAGCCCCACAGGCGGCAGCCGCGCCATGCCCCCGGCGCGCGTGACACATCGGCAGGGTTCCGCGACGAAGCAGCGATGAGTTACAGCAGTTACGATCCGATCCGCGACCGTTCCCCTGGATTATCCGCTCCAGATGCGGACACGGCCAGTCTCAACCTCCCCCCGGCGCCAGCCGGGGTACAGCGCATCGTGGTCTGGCCGCACCGATCACTCGGCCGCGAGGGCACGCTCGGTGTTGTCGCCCTGGCGGCCATCGGCTTTACGATCGTAACGGCGTGGGTGGCCGCCCCTGCTGGCTGGTTTGTCGTGCTCCCCGCGATCATCGCATTCGCCAGTCTGGCCTTTGCCCTATGGCTCAACACCCGCCGCGCCGAGCGTGTCGAGGTCATCGATATCAGCGCCAGCCTGATCCAGATCATGACAAGCTACCTGGGCCGACATCACCTTGTGGACAGCTTTAATCCACATTGGGTGCGCATTGAACTGAGCGACGAACACAAGATTGAAAAACGCCTGATCCTGCGCGAAAGCGGCCGGGCGGTGTCTGTGGGCGACTGTCTGTCGCCATCGGAGCGTGAGAACCTCGCCGCAGACCTGCGCGCGATAATCGGGCGTTCACGCGAGCGGTCGGTTTAACCCTCCGGTCCGAGCGCAGCCATCAGATGGTTATGCACTTTCTCGCGGGCCCAATCGCTCTCGATTTTGTTGCCCGCCCGGTCCATTACATAGAATACGTCCACCACCTTCTCGCCAAACGTCGCCACATGGGCCGAGGCAATGTTGAGATTGAGCGAGGCCAGCGCGTCCGCAAGATCGTAAAGTAGCCCTATCCGGTCGAGACCGTTCACCTCTATCACGCTCAGGTCGTTCGAAAGCGTGTTATCTATGATCACTTGTGGCTCGACGCTAAACGGCTCCAGCTTCGGCTTAGCCTTGCGCTTTTCGGCCATCAGCTTCTTCAGGTCGCGGTCACCGGCCAGCATTGCCCGCACCGCGTCCGCAATTCGCTCGGCGCGCTCGGTCTCCTCGCAATCGTCGGGAAAGGCGCGCTGGATGCTCAGCGTGTCGAGCGCCATGCCGTCGCGGGTCGTGTAGATATGCGCGCCCACGATGCGCGCGCCGGCCGCCGCGCAGGCTCCGGCGAAAATGGCCAGCAGGCGCGGATGATCCTTGGTGTAGAGCGTCAGCTCGGTCGCCCCAATCGGCGACGCTTTCACGTCGTGCGCGAACGGCGTCGGCTCACCCTCGCAGCGCTGCATCAGTTCAGCGTGCTTGACCTGAGTCTCCAGATCGCAGCGCAGCCAGTAGGCCGGGTAGTGGCACGCGATCACCCGGTCGACGTCTGCTTGGGGCCAGTCCTTCAGCGCCTCGCGAAGCTGGCCCTGCGCCCGACGGATTTGCGCCTCGCGGCTGATCTGCGTATGTCCACCGGCCAGTACCGGCTCGGTTTCATTATATAGCGCGCGCAGCAACTGCCCCTTCCAGCTTGTCCACACACCGGGGCCCACCGCGCGGATATCCGCCGCCGTCAGGATCACCAGCAGCTTCAGCCGCTCCGGGCTTTGCACGATATCGGCGAAATCCCGGATGGTCTTCGGATCGGCGAGGTCGCGGCTCTGGGCGAACTCGCTCATCACCAGGTGGTTCTCGACCAGCCATGAGACGGTGCTGGTTTCTGCCGGGGAGAGGCCGAGGCGGGGGCACAGCTCGCGCGCGACGCGTGCGCCGGCGATCGAGTGGTCCTCCTCGCGGCCCTTTGCGATATCGTGGACGAATGCGGCGACAAACAACGCGCGCCGATTCTGGATGTTGCGGATGATCCCAGTGGACAGCGGCAGCTCGTCAGCCAGGGCGCCGTGCTCGATCTCCGATAGTACGCCGATGGTGCGGATCAGGTGCTCATCGACGGTGAAGTGGTGATACATGTTGAACTGCATCATCGCCACCACACGCCCGAAATCCGGGATAAAGCGGCCGAGCACGCCGGCCTCGTTCATACGGCGCAACGCGATTTCAGGGTTGCTTGGCGAGGTCAACAGCTCCAGAAACAGCCGGTTGGCTTCGGTGTCGGCGCGCACCGCGTCGTCGATCAACTGCAGCGAGGCGCGGATCTGCCGGAACACATCGGGGTCAAACATCACCTTGTGCCGCTCGGCCAGCGCGAACATGCGAATCATGTTGATGGGGTCTGTGCGGAACACATCGGCGCGCTTCGCCATGATCCGTCCATTCTCGATGCGAAAATCGGTTGTCGCGCTCAGCTTGGCGCGCTTGCGCCAGCCCAGCGTCGCGAGCATGTTGTCGAGCGTCGGCGTGGCCTTGAGCTGGCGCATTTCCAGGCTGGCGCACACGATGCGGGTGAGATCGCCGACCTCCTTCGCCACCAGGAAATAGTGCTTCATGAACCGCTCAACCGCCCTCAGATTGCTGCTCTCGCGGTAGCCGAGCCGCTCCGCCAGAACAAGCTGCCGGTCAAACGTCAGAATCTCCTCCGGCTTGTTCGCCAGAAAGTGCAGGTGGCAGCGAATGGTCCATAGAAAATCCTCGCAGCGCCGGTAATGCCGCTGTTCCTCCGGACTGAAGATGCCCAGCGCCACCCAGTCCTCCGTCTGGCTATCGGGATAAAGGTATGTGGTCAGCCAGTGCAGCGTGTGCAGATCACGCAGGCCGCCCTTGCCATCCTTCACATTGGGCTCGACCCGGTAGCGCGAATTACCGGAGCGCTCATGCCGCGTATCGCGCTCGGCCAGCTTGGCCTCAATGAATTCCTTCTCCGTGCCAGTGATGACAGCCGATCTGAGTCTTTCGCGGCATCGGTCGAACAGCTCCTGATCGCCCAGGATCAGCCGCGAATCCAGCAGCGAAGTGCGGATTGTCAGGTCGCGGCGCGCCAGGGTGATGCAGTCGTTGATGGTGCGCGTCGCGTGGCCGACCTTGAAGCCGAGATCCCAAAGGAAATAGAGGATACTCTCGACGACACTCTCGCCCCAAGCGGTCTGCTTGCTCGGGCGCAGAAACAACAGGTCGATGTCCGATTTTGGCGCAAGCAGGCCACGACCGTAGCCACCCGTCGCGACCACTGTCATGCGCTCCGCAGCCGATGGGTTCTTGGCGCGGTAGATGTGGCTCGCGACGAAGTCATAGATCAGACGAATCAGTTCGTCCTGGAATCGAGAGAGATTTTGCGCGCAGGCTCGGCCATCGCCGCTACGCTCAAGCTCGTTGCGGGCGGCCTCTCGCGCATCGCCCACGATACGCTTGAACAGGCTCAGCGCCGCCGGACGCAGAGCGTCGCTTTGCCCATGCTGCCGCCACAGCGCACTGAGTTCGGCGCGCGCGGCATCGGGATCGAAAAAGGGCGCCGTCGCTGGCGCTTCGTAAATGGTTGCTACGCGCTCTTCCATGGCCTGAGCCTATCGCAAATCGTGGATCGGTGCACGGCATGTGCGCTGGCCGCCTGAGACCGTCACACGGCCTTCATCCGCCAGAGATACGAAGTTGGGCAACTCTGGAACGTGTGAGGACACCTTGAAAGTCGGACGCCTAACTCTTTCCACCGCCGTCGCAATCGCCGGACTTGTGGCCACGGCCTATTTCGCCCTGGACCGCGAGATCGAGGTCGGCGATGTGGGCTTCAGCTCCATGGGCAAAGGCGGCGCGCATGAATGGGCGATCTATCTAACCAACAACGGGCCGCAGGCGATGGAGGATATCCGCATTGTTATCCATGGCCTGGACGACGCGGGTGCGCTCATTGGACGGCATACAGAATCGTTGCCGTTTCTCGCGGCCGGACAGCGCGACGGGATGCGTTTTGCAATGCGCGACGACGCCAAGAGTGTGCGCGCTTGCCTGACCTTTGCTGGCGCATTTCCATTTCAATATGATTACAAGACCCTGGCCGGGTCGGCTCACATGTATTTGTCCAAGGTCCGCGTCCGCGATCAGGGCTCAACCTGGTTTGCGCGCGGCTCATGCGAATAGACGGGCGGACGGCAACTTCGCTCAGCGCCATCCAGCCCGCCTAAAGCCGACTATGCATTATCGCGAGGGCGCAGGTTACCGGCGCCGACGCTGCCCCAGACCCATTTGCTTGGCAAGCTGGGAACGCGCAGCCGCGTAGTTCGGTGCGACCATCGGGTAGTCGTGCGGCAGACCCCACTTATCCCGATACTCTTCCGGCGTCATATTGTAGTGCGCCCGCAGATGCCGCTTCAGCGACTTGAACTTCTTGCCGTCTTCGAGGCAAACAATGTAGTCCGGCGTCACAGACTTCTTGATCGGTACGGCCGGCTTCTGTTCTTCCGCTTGAGGCTGCCCACTGCTGGCCGAAGCGCGCACAAGAGCCCCATGCACTTCGTTGATCAGGTTGGGCAAATCCGCTGACACTACGGTATTGTTGCTCACATATGCAGAAACAATGTTGGTGGTGAGTTCGACGAGTTCGGTGTTATCCACAGTCTGTTCCATTGACAAGGTCTCCTATCATCCATCTTTCGCTTAGTCCGTGTGTTCGTTGGGGCTAACACCTTCGTTCACCCTGGAGGATTTAAGATGGCCGCCCGGGCTTGATCTTACATCCGCCACCCCTCGGCTCACACCAACGACGGCTTTGCATGGCTTTATTATTTCTAGGCACTCTGTAAAATAGAGAAATAGAAACGAGTTTCAACCGATACTTTCGCTAGGCAGCGATCGGGACGAAATTATGGTGTCCGCAAGACGCGAGAAAATCCTTTGTGAAGTGTCGCTGTTTTACGACCAGCGCGTTCATGCGTTGTTCGAAAATGGCCAGTCCCGATTTCGGGGAAAAAGTCTTTCAATCGACAGTCATCAAGACTATGTGCGTCATTCAGACGCGCGAGTGAGCTCTGTCTTCTCGTTGGCTTGCTCGTAGTGACCGGCCAATTCATCAGGCGCGGTGCGTGGCCAAGGTCGCACGCCCGTGCAATATGCCGCGCGGGCAAGCAGATGAGCGGAGAGCGGAGCGGTCAACAGGAAGAAGATGATGCAAGCGATCGCGCGGGTCACAACATCGAATTGGCCGGAGTGGAATGCGATGGCCAGGAGCATCACGCCAGACCCGACCGTGCCGGTCTTGCTGGCAGCATGCATGCGCATGTAGAGATCGGGCAGACGAACCACGCCAACCGCAGCGACCAAGGTGAAAAACGCGCCGATGATGAGCAAACCACCGGCCAGATAATCGGTCATTTGCGCTCTCCTTCCAACCGTACGCCGGCTCGCGGGTCGTCCGACAGCCTCGCGACATCACGCAGATCCGGCCGCGGCCCGCGTGCAAGGATGTAGCGTGCGAAGGCGACGGTCGCGAGGAAGCCAACGAGGCCCAGACCAATCGCCACATCCAGATACTGACCGTAATCTGTGCTGACGGTAATCACGGCAATGAAACCAACGCCGACCGTCACCAGCATATCAAGCGCGAGAACCCGGTCGGCCAGGGTAGGCCCAAGCATCAGCCGGACGACGGCCACGAAAAACGCCACGCACATGAACCCCAGCGAAATGTTGATGGACAGTTCGAGGAAGGCTTCCGGACTCATCGCATCGCTTCCATGATCTTGCGCTCGAAGCCTTCTGCAATTTCGCGCTTGAGCGCTTCGGTATCTGGAACATCCATGCAGTGGATGAACAGCGTGGACTTGTCGTCGCTGACGTCCACACTGAGCGTACCTGGCGTAAGCGTGATCAGGTTGGCCAGCAGCGCGATTTCCGCATTGCGATCGGTGGTCAGCTTGAAGGCGATGAAGCCGGGCTGGTAACGCCGGGTCGGTGAGAGCACCAAAACAGCCACACGCACCGCGGAGACGAACAAGTCTTTCAAGAAGCGAAGGATCAAGCTGGTGATCCGCCAGGCGCGCACGATGTAGGCTTGGGTGTGATACTGCTCACGGATGATCCACAAGGCGACCGCCGCGATGACAAAGCCGAACGCGAGGTTCGCCATGCTGAACGATCCGGTCACGGCGCCCCAGACAAGAGCCAGAAGGATGTTGACGAGCACTGTCCGGCTCATCGCGCGCCTCCGAATACCGCATTGATGTAAGCGGATGGGTCCAGCAGTCCGGCTGCCGCCTGGTCCGCGAGGTCCATCAGCGGTGCGGGCCAGACCCCGATAGCCACTGCCGCCGCGGCCAGCAAGATGACGGGCATCAGCATGGCGCTTGGGTTTTCGCGCGGATATGGGTCATCCTCGCCGGGAGCCGGAGCCGCGGAAAGCGCCGCGGCCTTCGGCATGGGGGACGCCTCGTTGGGCCGCTGCCGGTTATCATTCGTCTGCCTCAGGACAGCGGGGTCAGCCGGTCGCCAGAACATCAGCGCCCAGGCCCTTCCAACCACCATGAGCGACAAGAGCCCGTTGGCGATCAGAACGGCCACGGCAACATAACGCTGTTCGTTCAAGCCGGCCTCGATCAGCAGCACCTTTGGCCAAAATCCCGACAATGGTGGTATGCCGGCGGCTGCGAAACCGAGCACGAAAAACAACACCGCCAGCGTCGGCGCCCCTGTATACATGCCAGATAGTTGATGCAGCGAGGCTAGGCCCGTGCGCCGCTCGATCAGCCCGGCAAGCATGAACAAGCCAGCCATGACCACGACCGAGTGCACCGCATAAAAAATCGTTGCGGACAACGACAGGCGCGTGTCCAGGCCAAGCCCGAGCAGCATCACGCCAACCCCGCTGATGAGCAGGAAGCCCAGTAATCGGCGCAGATTGCTCTCCGCCAGCGCGCCCAGCAAGCCGAATACAATCGTGGCGATCGCCACGATGTAGATCACCTCGAACAGCACACCC
>CAYVFK010000015.1:0-20000 GCA_964450925.1 uncultured Hyphomicrobiaceae bacterium
TATCAGGCCGTGCCGCGCGGACCATATCGGTCGCCCGCGCGACCTTGTCGACAAGCTGATGCGCCGCGCTGCCCCTGGTGGAGAACGACAGCATCGCCACGCGCGGCTCCATGCCAAGCAGTTCCGCGGCGCTGTCCGCCGAGGCCTGCGCAATCTGGGAAAGTTGGGTGGCGTCGGGCGCGACAACCAATGCGCAGTCCGCGAAGATAACTGCGCCGCGCGGCGAAACATGGTGCGGCTCGCACAGCATCATGATGAAGAAGCTGGAGACCATGTCGTAGCGTTTGCCAACCCCGATCACCTGGATCGCGGCGCGAACCGTGTCGGCGGTCGTGTTAGCCGCCCCAGCGATGGTGCCATCCGCGTGGCCGCCGCGCACCATCATGTTGGCGAAGTAGAGCGGCTGGCGCATGGTGGCGCGCGCCTTCTGCGAGTCCATGCCCTTGTGGCGGCGCATTTCGCAGAACAGCTCGGCGAAGTTGTCGAAATGGGGCGATTTTGCAGGGTCGATCACCTGAATTCCCGCCGTATCGCCGCCCTCCTTGGCAATCGCCGCGCGCACGGCCGCCTCGTCGCCCAACAGCGTGATCCGGGCCAGCCCTTCACCCGCCGCGCGCACTGCCCCGCGCACGATGCGAGCGTCCTCGCCCTCAGCCAGGACAATGTGCTTCGGATTGGCGCGTGCACGTTGCAAGAGATCGTCGAAAGGCTTCATGCATTTGGCTCCGGGCGGCAGACGTGTGAAAGCGCCCGCCATCAGGGGACGGCGGGCGTGCATTTTCGATGATCACCGGATGTTTTACGCGTAAGCCTTGTACTTGTCGAGGAAGCGCACCGGCTTCTTGAGCGCATCGCGGCGGAACGGGTCGCCCAGCTCGCGGCTGACCATGACCTCCACAACCGTCGTCTTGCCATCCCTCTGCGCTTCGCAGGCCGCCCGCAGCGCCGGGCCAACATCGCTCAGTTTCTCGATGCGATGGCCATCCGCGCCCATGGTCTTGGCGATTTCCGCAAAGTTCGGGTTTTCCAGATTGGTGCCCTGGAAGCGTCGGCCGTAGAAGTCGACCTGGTTCTTCTTCTCCGCGCCCCACTGGCGATTGTTGAAGACCACCGCCGTGACGGGGATGTTCTCGCGCACGCAGGTGAGGATTTCGCCAAAGCTCATAGCCCAGGCGCCCTCGCCAACATAAGCAACCACGGGGCGCTCCGGCTGGGCGCATTTCGCACCGATTGCGACCGGGAACGCATAGCCGCAGTTGCCAAAGCTCATCGCCGCCAGCATCGAGCGGGGCCGGTCGAAGCGCAGATAGCTGTTTGCGACCGAGCAGATGTTGCCAATGTCGGTGGAGACAACCGCATCGGCGGGCATCGCTTTTTCCAACTCGCGCAGCATTTCGCGCGGATGCATCATATCCGGCTCTTCCCGGATGACATCCATGCTGTAGGGATCGGTCTCGTGCTTCCAGTTGGTGAGTTCCTCTTCCCATGCGGCTTTCTCGGCCTTGATCGTCGCCAGACGCTCAGCCTCATTCGCGCGGCAGGCCAACTCGCGGTTCTGCAAACCTTCGTATAGCGCCTCGGCCGCTGCCTTGGCGTCACCGTTGATCCCAACCGAGATTTTCTTGACCAGGCCCAGCATCTCCGGATCGGCATCGACCTGAATGATCGCCGCGTCTTTCGGCCAGTAGTCAAGGCCGTGCTGCGGCAGCGTGCCGAACGGGCCAAGGCGGCTGCCCAGCGCCAGAACCACATCGGCCTGCGCGATGAGCTTCATGCCGGCCTTGGAGCCCTGATAACCGAGCGGGCCGGCCCACAGCGGGTGACTCGCGGGGAAGGAATCGTTGTGCAGGTAGCTGGTCACGACCGGCGCGTTCAGGTGCTCGGCCAGATGGATGCACGCTTCGACGCCGCCCGAATTGATTACGCCCCCGCCCGACAGGATGACCGGGAACTTTGCCTTGGCAAGAAGCTGAGCGGCTTTTTCGAGGCTCTCCCTGCCGCCGGGGCCGCGCTCGACTCGGATCGGCTGTGGAACGTCGTAATCGGCCTCACCATAGAAATAGTCGCGCGGAATGTTGAGCTGCGCCGGCCCCATTTTCAGCATGGCGCGGTCAAAACAGCGGCCGGTGATCTCGGCCATGCGCGCGGGGTTGTTCACATGGCCCTGGAATTTGGTGATCTCCGAGAAGATCGGAAGCTGGTTGGTTTCCTGGAAGCCGCCCAGTCCCATGCCCATGGTGCCGGCCTCCGGCGTAATGCACACCACCGGGGTATGCGCCCAATAGGCCGCCGCGATCGATGTCACGAAGTTGGTAATGCCGGGGCCGTTTTGCGCCATGCACACACCGTGGCGGCCGCTGACGCGGGCATATCCATCAGCCATGTGGCCAGCGCCCTGCTCGTGGACCGTGGGGATGTAGCGGATACCGGCGGCCGGGAACAGGTCCAGCGCGTCCATGCAGGCGGAGCCTACAATACCGAATATCTCGGTCACGCCGTTAGCCGCCAGGGTTTCAACGAATGCTTCACTCGGGGTCATACGTGTCATGGAAAAAAGTCCTTTATCCTGCCTCTAAACGTTCCTTGATGGTTGCGGACCGATGGCGCGGCGCCGTGCGCCCGGTACGTCCTTTTTTCCCGCTGCAAGGCTCGGGCTTGTCTGCTCGTTATAACACGGCGATCATCGCGACGCAGCGAAAAATGAAAATGTGTTCATTTCTAAGTCTGGGCTCTGTAGGATTTGGTCTTACACCGCTCAGGCGTGGCTGCGTCCAGCCTCCTCCCATGGCATTAATCCGCTCAGTTCCGCCGCCGCCTCGCGCAAGGGCTCGATCAGATCGAGCGCATCATCCAGACTTATGCGCTGGGTCGGGCCGTGCATGGCCAGCCCTGCCACCATGCGCCCGCTGGCGTCGCGGATCGGCACTGCGACCGCCACCATGCCCTCGACGAATTCTTCGTTGTCAGTGCCGATCTGCGTCCGGGCGATGACCTTAAGCGCCGAGGCAAGCGCGTCAGGCTGGGTAAGCGTGTTGGGCGCATGGGCCTTCAGATCCAGCCTGCGCAACAGTTCCTGGCGTCGGGCACGCGCCAGGGTGGCCAGATAGAGCTTACCGCTTGCGGTACAATGGAACGGCACCACCGAGCCGACCGGAAGCTGCACCCGCAGCGGCCAGCGGCTCTCGATGCGCTCCAGATAGACCATGCCGCCTTCGTCTGGCAACGCGATGTTACAGGTCTCGCCAACGCGCTCGCTGAGACGGCGCAGCACCGCCTGACGGGCTTGCAAAAAGCGGTTGAAGCCAAGCACGTTGCGCGCTGTGTCGCGCAGCCGCTTGCCCGGGAGGTAGCGACGCCCGTCCAGATCTTTTTCGAGGAAGCCCTCGCGCTCCAGCCGCTTGCACAGCCGGTGAATGGTGGGCTTGGGCAGGCCGAGTGTCTCGTTCAGATCAGTTGGCGTGAGCGGAGAACCGGCGCGGGCCAGCGCTTCGAGGATGTACAGCGAGCGCACGCCGGTGGGGACATGATCGCTGTCCTTGTCCCGCGATGCCGCCATGCGCGCTTCGGCTGTATCGATCATAACCACCACCTGGCTCGCGCGCCCTGCTACTGAAACACACCCGCGCCGTCGAAGGTGAGCAGCACCAGCGAGATTTCCGGGACCAGAGCGATCGTGAACCATGCAAGCAACAGCGCCGCGAGGAATGGCAGTATGTGACGCACGATCTGGAAATAAGGGATACCGGTGATCCCACTGGCGACATATAGATTAAGTCCATACGGCGGCGTGATGAAGCCGATCGCCGCACCGACCAGGAAGATCACCGAAAAATGCACCGGATCAACGCCGATACCGACTGCAATCGGCGCGAGGATCGGCGCGAGAATGATCGTAACCGGCAGGCTTTCCAGCAGCGTGCCGACCAGCAGCACGATCGCCATGCACGCGAACAGCACCGGGTAGAAGCCGCCGAGCTGGCCGATGAGACCCTCGACGAACGCCTCCGCGCCAAGCAGCGTCAGGATTTGCTGCATCACGACCGACACCGCGATCAGCGGCGCGAGCAGGCCGGTAATCTGGCCCGAGCGCATGATCAAGCTGGGCAGACGCGCCGGCGAGAAACCCTCCACAATGAGACTGCCGGCGAAACTGCGGTTGTCGATTGATTCAAGATCGGCCTGCAGGTCGCTTAGCCCCGCCGAGCGAGCCTTCATGCGCGGAGCGATTAAGTAGCGATGGACGGGGAAGCTGAGCAGACCGACGATCATGCAAAAGCCAGCCGTGACGCCCGCTGCCTCGGTCGGCGAAAACGCGCCGGTATAGATCCCCCACAGCACCAGACCGATGGCGAAAAAGCCGAGCCACGCGCTCAGCGCGGTCTTGATGACGCGCTTGGGATATATCCGGACCAATTCGCCCCAACCGTTGCGCTGGCATACGATCCATGTGGAGATCTGCATCGCCACAACCATCAGCACGCCCGGCAACAGCCCCGCGATGAACAGATCGCTGATCGACAGGTTCATCAAGAAGCCATAGACGATGAAAATGATGCTCGGCGGGATGATGATGCCGACCGTGCCGCCAGCCGCGAGCGTCGCCGCGGCGAAATTCTTGTCGTAGCCGCCCTTGGTCATCTCGGGGTGCATGATCGAGCCGATGGCGGCTGTCGTCGCAGAGTTCGACCCCGAGATCGCCGCGAACATGCCGCACGCGCCAATCGAAGCCATCGCCAGCCCGCCGCGCAGCCAGCCCAGCACGGAATAGGCAAAATCCGATAATCGTTTGGCGATACCCGCGCCGTTGATCAGGTCGCCGGTAAGAATGAACAGCGGCAGCGCCAGCAGACCAAAGAAGCTGAGGCCGTTGTAGAGCGTCACACCCAGATTGGCGAGCGTGAAGTCGATCACCATGCTCACGCCAATGACCCAGAAACCGATCACCAAAAAGATCGGCACTCCGAGCAGGAACAGCCCCATGACGCCGAGCGACACGAGCAGAATCAAGGTTCCCTCGTCCATTGTTTCCCCCTCAGTCGGCCAGGATGCTGGTTGGCAGGTTGAACGGTTCGCGCCGGCGATAAGCGCGGACATCGCGCCATGTGTTCTGCAGCACGCGCACGATGAGCAGCGCGAAACACACTGGGGTCGCAAGGTAGAACCACCACTGCATAGTATCGTTGGTGCCCGGGACGATCTGGAAGTTCTGGCGGCTGAGCTGGACCTGTTCGGCGGTGTAATAGATGACGATCAGCGAGAAGATGATCCACAGTGCCGCGTCGAGCAGCAAGCACATGAACTGGCCAGTGTAACTCAAGCGCGAGCGGAACTCCTCGAAGCGCAGATGCGTGCGTAGCTTCACGTTGTATGCGCAGCCCGCCCAAACGACCCATAGAAACAGATAGATCGGGATGGTGCTGCTCCACGGCGCCTGCTGGCCAAACACGAAACGCCGAATGACCTCGACAAAGATGATGCCCGCCATCACCACGTAACTGATCAGGATAATGGTCTTTTCGGCATTGTTATCTAGCCATCTCAGTAAGAACATCAGCAATGTCCCCCGTCACGCCGGTCCAAACCGGCTACGCGTCCGTCACGCCGGCGCGCAGGTCTCTCATGAAGTGAAACGCATAACGGGAGACGCGCACTGGGCGCGTCCCCCGGCCTTGGGAGGTTAGGCTGATTTCCACCAGCGGCGCGGCTCGACGTTCTCGGCCAGCGTGTCCTTGGGGATTTCGCGGGCGATGTCGTAGATGAACTGATAGGTGTCCATCCCGCCGGCCCAGCCGTTGAGCCGCTCGCGCCACTGTTCCCACGCTGCGGGCTGGAACTCCGGCGAGCACATCTCTTCGGCCTCGCGCTTGGCTTCGTCGGACAGACTAGCAAGGCGCACGTTGTTCTTGGCGAACAAGGTGTTGGGCATCTGCGGATCAGAGAAGCCCACGGTGTTGACCAACGCGGCCTCGTTCGCGGCCTGCACGTGGACCTGCGTAAGGTACGCCGATTCCATCACCGCATCCTGCAGATCGCCCGGCAACTCGTCGAATTTCGAGGCGCTCACCGCCGTGTGCTCGGTGCCGCAGAAGAAGCCGAGGTCCACGCACTGCGAGACAACCGGCGACATGTTGGCGTAGGCCACGGCCGAAGCCCAAGTCTCCGCGCCGTCGATCAGGCCCTGTTTCAGGCCGTCGAGCGTTTCTTCCCACGCGATCGGCGTCGGGTTCAGGCCCATCAGGTCCATGGCAATGCGGCCAAGCTGCGTGCCGGTGACGCGGTTCTTCGTGCCGGCGAGATCGCCCACTTTTTCGACCAGCGGCTGATCCTGCCATTTCAGGCCAAGCTGGATGCCGCGCAATTCGGCATGGCTGAACAGGAAGTGGATGTTGTGGCGAGAACGCAGCGGCTCGCGCAGCACCTTTTCGCTGCCCGGGTGGTACAAGAAGTAATACTGGGCTGCGCGGCTCGGGAACATGTAAGCGTAGTCAAGGACGTTCAGATAAGGCGCGCCGCCAGCCGAGTTCTGCGTGGAGGCGGCATACATGTCGACGATGCCCTGCTGGGTCTTTTTCACGCAGTCGAGCTGGCCGCAGATCTGGTTGTTACCGATAAACTCGATGCGGATCGCGCCGTCGGTGCGCTCTTCGAGATCGCGCACGAATTCGAGACAGCCGGCGCGCTCGATCAACAGGTTCTGCTCGTTGAAGCCGGCCGCACCGAACTTCCATTCCACTTTCGCTGGCGTGCTGAAGCGCTTTTCATAGGTCGAGTTCGCGGCTTCTGCCAGCCGCGAGAACGTGACCGCGCCGGTCAGGCTGCCGGCGGCGAGCAACGTCGAAGTCAGGCCAAACTGCTTCGTAAGCCGCAGCATGTCGCGACGTGAGACGCCTTGGAGTTTTTCAGATAGTTTCGTCACGGGGGTTCCTCCCAAGTTTGTCATTGCCCATTCGGGTCAGGTATTATAATTTTGATACCGACGGTCTCATTTTTATGCCAAGCCAAACCGCGTTTCAAGCGGAATTAATCATCTGACCGCATGACGGTCCAACCATGACAAAGCGTAGGGATGGAATACGACTACATCATCGTGGGCGCCGGCTCCGCGGGCTGCGTGCTGGCCAATCGACTGAGCGCAGATGGCGCTTGCCGGGTTCTGCTGCTGGAAGCGGGCGGGAAAGACACCAACCCGTGGATTCATGTGCCGGTCGGTTACTTCAAGACGATGCACGACCCGCGGACGGACTGGTGCTACAAGACCGAGCCGGACCCGGGGCTGAACGGACGCACGCTGGAGTGGCCGCGCGGCAAAACGCTGGGTGGCTCAAGCTCCATCAACGGGCTGCTCTACATTCGTGGCCAGGCTCAGGATTTCGATCAGTGGCGACAGCTTGGTAATGCCGGCTGGTCCTTTGCCGATGTGCTGCCCTATTTCAAGCGCGCGGAAGACCAGGAAAATGGCGAGGACGCGTATCATGGCGTCGGCGGGCCGCTTGCGGTTTCGAACATGCGCGTTCACCGCCCTGTCTGCCACGCATTGATCGACGCGGCCGAGGAGATCGGCATTCCACGCAACAATGATGTAAACGGCGCGAGCCAGGAGGGCGCGGGCTACTTTCAGTTGACGGCCCGGAACGGCTGGCGATGCTCGACGGCGGTGGGCTATCTGCGCCCGGCGCGCAGGCGCAAGAACCTCACCGTGATCACCCATGCCCATGCGCGGCATCTGATGTTCGACCCGGACGCGCCACGCCGCGTGACGGGCCTCGCGTTTTTCGAGCGTGGGAAGCCGCGTGAGGCGCGCTTGCGCCCGGGCGGCGAGGTGATCCTCAGCGCCGGGGCGATCGGTTCGCCGCAGATTCTCCAGCTTTCCGGCATCGGGCCTGGAGAAACGCTGCGCGCCGCCGGGATCAATGTGCGCCATCCCATGCCCGGCGTTGGCCAGAACCTGCAGGACCATCTGCAAATCCGCATGGTCTACGAGGTCAGCGAGCCGACGCTCAACAACGAGATCAACAATTTCTTCCTGCGCATGCGCATCGGGCTGCAATATTTGCTCCTGCGCCGCGGCGCGATGGCCATGGGCGCGAGCCAGGTCTGCATTTTCGCGCGGACGCGGCCCGAACTGGAAACGCCCGACATCCAGTTCCACTTCCAGCCGCTCAGCGCGGACAAGCCGGGGCTGAAAATGCATCCTTATTCCGGCGTAACGCTATCAGTGTGCCAACTGCGCCCCGAAAGCCGGGGGCATATCGCTGTGCGCTCACCCGACCCGATGGTTTACCCGGCGATCCATCCAAACTATCTCGCGACCTCGCTTGACCGGGAGACGGCCGTCGCCGGGATGCGGGTTGGGCGCGATCTGGCGCGCGCCAAGGCGATGGAGCGGTTCGTGGTGCGCGAGACCCTGCCAGGCGAGGCGGCGCAGAGCGACGAGGACATGTTGGAAGCCGCGCGCCAGATCTCGCAAACGATCTATCACCCGGTCGGCACCTGCAAGATGGGGCCAGACGAGATGGCGGTGGTGGATGAGCGGTTGCGCGTGCGCGGGCTGGAGGCCTTGCGGGTGGTGGACGCCTCGATCATGCCGGTCATCACTTCGGGCAATACCAACGCGCCGACGATCATGATCGCAGAGAAGGCGTCCGACATGATCCGCGAGGACCGGAAGCAAACGGCTTGAGACGCCGCTACATTCCCTCTATGCGGATCATCTTGGGCGGGCGGTCGATATGCCCGTCGTCCTCGATCGCGTCGAAGGCGCGGCGGATCGCTGCCTCGGTCGTGCGGTGCGTGATCATCAACACGGGCACCGGTGCGCCGCCGCGCTCTGCGCCCGGCACGAGGTCACCCTCTTCAGGGCTCTGCACGATGCTTTTCAGCGAAATCTGATGCTCGGCCATGCGCGCAGCGATCGCAGCGAATGCGCCCGGCCGATCATAGACCGAAAGGCGGACGTAGTAACCGCCCTCATGCGCACGCATCTGCGCCTGCTCATAAGGCGCCAGCTTGTCAGCCGGAACGATCAACGGCGCGCCGTCCACGCCGCGCGCGATATCGGTGATGTCGCTGACCACCGCGGACGCGGTCGGCCCCGCGCCTGCCCCCGGCCCCACCAGCATGATGTTGCCGACAAAATCGCCTTCGATGCTTATGGCGTTGGTCACGCCATCGACCTCGGCAATTGCGGTGTGTTTCGGCACCATGGTCGGGTGAACGCGCTGCTCGATCCCGCTTTCGGTTTTCATCGCCACGCCCAACAGCTTGATCCGATAGCCCAGCCGATCCGCCGAGCGGATATCCACCTCGTCGATCTGCGCAATGCCCTCAAGATAGATGCTGTCGAAAGAAGGCTGGGTGCCGAAGGCAAGCGTTGTCAGGATCGCCAGCTTGTGGGCGGCGTCCTGCCCGCCGATGTCGAAGCTCGGGTCGGCCTCCGCATAACCCGCCTCTTGCGCCTCCGCGAGCACCTCATCGAAGGCGCGGCCTTCATGCTGCATACGCGTGAGGATATAGTTGCTGGTGCCGTTCAAGATGCCATACACGCGGGTGATCTCGTTACCGAGCAGGCTCTCGCGCAGCACTTTCACGACCGGGATGCCGCCCGCCACCGCCGCCTCGAACTTCAGCGCAACGCCGTGCGCCTCAGCGCGCTGCGCCAGCACCGAGCCATGATGCGCGAGGAGCGCCTTGTTCGCCGTCACGACATGCTTGCCCGCTTCGAGCGCTGCCTCAACCGCGCCATAGGCCGGGTCGCCCTCACCGCCGATCAACTCCACGAACACGTCGATGTCACGACTGCGCGCCAGATCACGCGGATTGTCGAACCACTCGAAGGCCGAAAGGTCCACGCCGCGGCGCTTCTCGCGGTCACGCGCGGACACGGCGGTGACCTGCAGTTCCCGGCCACAGCGGGCAGCTATGCGCTCGGCGTGGGCGCGCAGCAGCGTGAGCACGCCGACGCCGACGGTGCCGACGCCCGCGACGCCGAGTCTCAAGGGTTTCGGCATTACAGCTCCGGACAGGTTCGCGATTGAGATAACGCCCATGTCTTAGCCGCCGGGGCGCCTTCGTGACAAGCCCGTGAACAGGCGATGCGTCCTAGCGGCCCTGCGATGAGGCCAGCGGGATCACGTTGTGCAGGGTCTCGTCGGCCTCGGCGAGGAAGCGCTTGACGTTGCGCGCGGCCTGGCGAATGCGCTGCTCGTTTTCCACCAGCGCGATACGCACATGGCCCTCACCATATTCGCCGAAGCCCACGCCTGGCGATACCGCCACGCCTGCCTTTTCGATCAGCAGTTTGCAGAAGTCGAGCGAGGACATGCCGCGCATCTGCTCTGGCACCTTAGCCCATGCGAACATGGTGGCGGGCGGCGCGGGCACCTGCCACCCAGCACGGCCGAATGCCTCCACCAGACAGTCACGCCGCGCCTTGTAGACCTGGCGGATGTCTTCCACGCAGTCCTGCGGGCCGTTAAGCGCAGCTGCTGCTGCAACCTGGATTGGCGTGAACGCGCCGTAGTCGAGATATGATTTCACTCGCCCCAGCGCCTTGATCAGCCGCTCGTTGCCGACCGCAAATCCCATACGCCAGCCGGGCATGGCATAGGTCTTCGACAGCGACGTGAACTCCACCGCCACATCCATCGCGCCGTCGACCTCAAGGATCGAGGGCGGCGGGTCAATGTCGAAGTAAATCTCCGAATAGGCCAGATCGGATAGCAGGATGAGGTCGTTCTTGCGCGCGTAGTTGACAACTTCTCGGTAGAACTCTCGATCCGCGACAATTGCGGTCGGATTTGCCGGGAAGCTGAGCACCAGCGCTGTCGGCTTGGGCACGCTGTGGCGGAGCGCGCGATCCACATGAACCAGAAACGCGTCATCCGCCGAGGCCGGGACATGACGGATCGCGGCGCCAGAAATAATGAAGCCGAATTCGTGGATGGGATATGTCGGATTCGGCACGAGGATCACATCGCCAGGCGCGGTGATGGCCTGGGCCATGTTGGCGAAGCCTTCCTTGGAGCCGAGCGTGGCGATCACCTGTGTTTCCGGGTCAAGCTTCACACCGAACCGCCGCTCGTAGTAAGCCGCCTGCGCCCGGCGTAAGCCGACAATGCCGCGAGAGGCCGAATAGCGCGTGGTGCGCGGCTTGTGCACCGTCTCGATCAGCTTGTCGATGATATGTTGCGGCGTTGGCATGTCGGGGTTGCCCATGCCGAAGTCAATGATGTCGTCGCCGCGGGCGCGGGCCTGCGCTTTCAGCGCATTGACCTGCTCGAAAACATAAGGCGGCAGCCGCCTGATCCGGTGAAAATCCGTCTCCATTGACGTCTCGCTCCGTGAACAACACTTTGGCCCCACCACGCGGCCTCGTGCCCAGATTATTCCCGGCCTGGCGCGCTCGCCTGCGCCCTCAGCGGTTTTCGATAGCAGCGGTTGCGCTTGCCTTGTGCGTGGCCTGTTCCTGCTTCAAATCCTCGATCATGGCGGAACGCTCTTCCTCGGACAGACTGGGGTCCTTGGCTGGTGTTATCTCCGACAGATCGGGATAAGGAATTTCACTGACGCTGGAGCAGCCAGCTAACGTGAGGCACACGAGCAACACGGCGGCAGTTCCTCTGAGCACGGATTTATCCCTCATCGCCGGTTCCGTTTTGGCCATCGTTATGCGATCAACATGTCCGGGTCAGATGATCGCGCGCAAAATTTCATACCCGCGCCGCAACCGCAACACTTATGTCGATCCGCCGGAGCCGGCGCGCTTCAGCGTTCAAGGCGAGTTCCAATCGCTGGCGTGGCATGGTTTTCGCTGCGGTGCACATAACCTACATCTACACTATCTAGATGATCACCAGAAACTGATTCATTGGGGCAAAGTATGGCAGACGGAAGCAAGGGCGAGACGACCGGCGGAACCACCGATGGCAAACATCCGCCTGCGGCTGTTCCCGATCAGTTCTCGCGCAACCTCATCACCGCCATTGATCGTGGGATGCTGGCGCTGACCCGGATGCTCGATGAGCGCAAGATGGTCTATGGGCCGTACAGCGCATCCAGCGAGGCCAGCGAGGCGAGCCATGCGCTATCAACGATCATGGAATACTGGTTGAGCGAGCCAGAAAAGTTCACCCAGGCTCAAACCAGACTGGCCGGTAACTTCGTTGAACTGTGGGGGCGAACCTATCAACGCTTTCTCGGTCATGACGTCGAGCCGGTGGCGCAACCCGAAAAGAGCGACCGTCGTTTCGCCGATCCTGAATGGGATGAAAATCCGTTCTTCGACTTTCTCAAACAGGCTTACCTGCTCACCTCGAACTGGGCGGAAGAGCTCGTTGACAAGGCCGAAGGCGTGGAGGAGCGCAAGAAGCAGCGCGCGCAGTTCTACCTGGCGCAGATGACCACCGCGCTGTCGCCGTCGAACTTCCCCTTCACCAATCCGGAGGTGATCCGCGCCACGCTTAGCTCCAATGCCGAAAACCTGGTCGCGGGTATGAACAACCTGCTGGCCGATCTGGAGACGTCGGGCGACCTCCTGAAAATCCGCCAGACCGACATGAGCGCCTTCAAGGTCGGAGAAAATCTTGCCGTCACCCCCGGCAAGGTTGTCTTTCAGAACGAACTGATCCAGCTGATCCAGTACGCGCCGAGCACCGAAACGGTGCAAGAAATCCCGGTCATGATCGTCCCGCCTTGGATCAACAAGTTTTACATCCTCGATCTCGTGCCGAAAAAATCGTTCGTCAAATATCTGGTCGATCAGGGCTACACGGTCTTCATGGTGTCGTGGGTCAATCCGGGTCCTGAACTCGCCGACAAGACATTTCAAGACTACATGCACGGCGGCGTGCTGACCGCGAGCGACGTCGCGCGCCAGATCACCGCCAGCGAGCACGTGATCCCGGTTGGCTATTGCGTCGGCGGGACGCTGCTGGCCACGACGCTTGCGTACAACGCCGCGCGCGGCGACGAACGCTTCCCGGCCGCCGGTTTTCTGGCTGCCCAGGCGGACTTCTCGAAGGCCGGCGATTTGCTGGTGTTCATCGACGAGCCGCAGCTGGCAGCCATCGAAAAGATGATGCAGGAGACCGGCTATCTGGACGGCTCACGCATGGCAAGCGTGTTCAACATGCTGCGCCCCCGCGACCTGATCTGGCCCTACGTCGTAAACAACTACCTGTTGGGCAAGGAGCCATTTCCGTTCGATTTGTTGTATTGGAATTCGGACTCGACCCGGATGACATGCGCAAACCACAGCTTTTACTTGCGCGAATTCTACTTGCGTAACAGGCTCGCGCGCGGCGAAATGGAGCTGGGTGGGCACCGGCTCGACCTGTCCAGGGTCACCCTGCCGCTCTATGAAATTGCCGCGCGCGAGGACCACATCGCGCCGCCCGACTCGGTGTTCATCAGCGCGAAACTGTTCTCCAGCCCGGTGCGCTTCGTGCTGGCGGGATCGGGTCATATCGCAGGCGTCGTCAATCCGCCCTACAAGGAAAAATACATGTATTGGGCGGGCGGCGACGAGACACCCGGCCCCAGCATACGCGGTCATGACACGCTTGAGCAGTGGATCTCAGTGGCGGAAGAGGTGCCGGGCTCGTGGTGGCCAGATTTCAGCCAGTGGTTGTCAGAGCGGACGGGCGCGCAGGTCGAGGCGCGCGAGCCGGGCGCACCGTCTTTCCCACCGATCGAGGATGCGCCAGGCAGCTATGTGAGAGCATGACCGCACTGGCACTCATTTGGTCTCGTGCGGAGCGCGGTGGTAAATATCGTCGCTGCGGATGATGTCGTCCTCGCCGAGATAGCTGCCGATCTGCACCTCGATGATCTCCAGCGGTACCTTGCCGGGGTTTTCCAGCCGGTGCCAATGGGTCGCGGAGATATAGATTGACTCGTTCTCGCACACCAGCCGTTCCTGCCCGTTGCAAGAGACCCGTGCAGTGCCCTTGACCACCACCCAATGCTCCGAGCGGTGATGGTGCATCTGTAGCGAGAGCTGGCCGCCCGGCTTGACATGCAGCAGCTTGACTTGAAACCGCGGGCCAAGGCTGAGCGTCTCGAAATGACCCCACGGGCGATGGCTGCGCGTGTGCTGCTCCGGCTCGCGGCGGTTCGCGGCCTTCAATTGCGCGACCAGCTTGCCAACCTCCTCCGCGCGGTCGCGCCTGGCCACCAAGGCGGCATCGGGCGTGTGCACGATGATCATGTCCTCGACGCCGATTGTCGCGACCAGCGCACCGTCTGAATGGACGTAGCTGCCATGCGTGTCTATCAGCACCGCATCGCCGCGCAAGGCATTGCCATCGGCGTCATGCACGCATTCCGCCCAGACCGACGACCACGAGCCGACATCGCTCCAGCCGGTCTCAAGCAGCATCACTCCGGCCCGCGCGGTCTTTTCCATCACTGCGTAGTCGATCGAAATCTGCGGACACTGCGCGTAAGCCTCGCTGGCCAGCCGGCGAAAGCCCAGATCGCACGCAGCGTTATCCAGCGCGGCGCGCGCGTGCTCGATGATCTCCGGGGCATGGCGCTCGACCTCGTCCAGATAAGCAGCGGCAGGTAGCACAAAGATGCCACTGTTCCAGAGATACCCGCCATCGCCGAGATACCGCGCCGCTGTTTCGCCGTCCGGCTTCTCGGTGAAAGCGGCGACCTCCCACGCGCCATCCGCGAGCGCGTCGCCCCCGCGAATGTAGCCATAGCCGGTGTGCGGCGATGTTGGCGCAAGCCCGAGCAGCATCAACCGGCTGCCAGCCCCGACCGCCGCCGCGCGCCGCACTGCGCCGGCAAAAATCGCTGCATCCTCGATGATATGATCCGATGGCATCACCGCCAGCACGGCGTCCGGGTCTTCTGCCGCGATCGATAGCGCCGCCGCCGTGATCGCAGGCGCCGTGTTGCGCGCAACCGGCTCCAGCAGGATTTCGCGCGGCGCGACAGCCACGCTCAGGACTTCATCGCGCAGCAAGAAGCGGTGATCCTCGTGCGTGAGCAGGGTGGGCGGCTGAAAACCGTCGTCGGGGCGCAGCCGGCGCAGCGTGGCGGCCAGCAGACTGTCCTGCGAACCATCAATCAGGGGGATGAACTGTTTGGGATACTGCGCGCGCGAAAGCGGCCAAAGCCGCGTACCCGAGCCCCCGCATAGCACCACCGGATAAATATTGCTCGACATAGCATCCTCGCGCTTTAGCGATCCGGCTCGTCCGGGTCGCCAACCGCTTCATCGTCCGGAAGTGGCATCGTGTAGCTTTCAGACAGCCAGCGGCCCAGATCGACATCTGCGCAGCGCCGCGAACAGAAAGGTCGATACTCCGGGTGCCGCGGTTTGCCGCAGATCGGGCACTTGGCCTTCGTTGCCTGGCGCGCGCGGGGTCCGTCTTCGCTCATCATGCAGGATCGATTTCCGCCCGGTTGAGCCATCCGAAGTAGACCGGCATGCCCTCGCCGACCAGAAGGCTGACAACCTCGTTGAGCGGCAGCCCGACGACCGCCGAATACGAACCGACGATCTTTTGTACGAAAGCGCCGGCGATGCCCTGGATGGCGTAGCCGCCCGCCTTGCCGCGCCATTCGCCGCTGGCGAGATACGATTCCATTTCCTCCGAACTAAGCCGTTTGAAGCGCACCCGTGTTTCGACGGTGCGCATCCGCATGGCCCCTTGAGAGGTAATGAAGCATACAGCCGTGTAAACCCGATGCGAGCGTCCGGATAGCAGCTGCAGCGCCGCTGCTGCCTCATCAAGATATTCCGGCTTCATCAGTACGCGGTTGCCGACCGCAACCACAGTGTCCGCCGCCAGAACGCAGGCATCGGCCAATTCCGGTTCGCGGTGTAGCCGCGCGCGCGCCGCACGCGCCTTCTCCCGCGCCAGCCGGCGGGCCAGTGTGCGCGGACGCTCGCCCTTGCGCGGCGTCTCATCGATGGAGGCTGGGCGCAACGCATCCGGTTCGATGCCGATCTGCTCCAGCAGCGCCAGCCGCCGCGGCGACGCGCTGGCCAGCACCAGCGGCTTGCGCTCGACGCCCGGCTGACGCGCCGCCACCAGCGGGGAAGCGCGGTGCGCGACCGCCTCCTCGTCCCTACGCTTCAGCTCCGTGCGCCTCGCGACGCCTGTGCGCGATTTCGCGCCGGTGAGCGAAATGTCCTTCGGCATGATCATGGCGGCAAACAGGGCTCCGTGCGACGATCGTCTATTTTTCTGGCCCGAAACGTGGCGAGCATGAGCGCCCGCAGGCGCAAAATCAAGTGATCAAAGCACGAGGCCGGGCCGCGTCCCAATCGCCATCTTACACCCAAGCCATTTTTCACACATGCGGCGCACCGGGAAACGGGAACCGTGCTTTGATCCGCTGCAGTATCCCATCGCGGCACGCGCGATAGGCCTCCATGATCTGCTCGCGACTGCCACTCGTCAGTGTCGGGTCAAGCGTCGGCCAGTATTCCACCTCCACCGCCATTGTCCGGGTCATCTCCAGCGCCTGGTGATGCGCCTCTGGCGTCAGGGTGATGACCACGTCGAAGGAGGTATCGAACAGGTCAGCGATGGTGTGCGGGCAGTGCCCCGCGATGTCCAGACCGACCTCCTCCATCGCAGCGATGGCAAAGGGGTCCGTTTCGCCCGCGCGGACGCCCGCGGACTCGACATAGACCCGGCTGCGCGCCAGATGCTTGAAGAGCGCCGCGGCCATCGGCGAGCGCACAGCGTTCATATTGCAGGCGAACAGCACGGCGCCGGGCAGTTCAAGCATGAGGTTGGGCGGCTTGTCGCTGGGCGGCGGCGCGTCCAACGACTCACCCCTTCCAATGGAGCGCGCAGATCAGCGTGAACAGCCGTCGGGCTGTGTCAAAATCCACGCTGATCTTTCCTTCGAGCCGTTGCTGGAGAAGCTGGGTGCCCTCGTTGTGCAGTCCGCGCCGGCCCATGTCGAGCGCCTCGATGCGGCTGGGCGGTTCGGTCTTGATCGCGGCGTAATAGCTTTCGCACACAAGGAAATAGTCCTTGATGATCTTGCGAAACGGCGACAGCGAGAGCAGAAACGTCATCGCGTGCGTGCCGTCGTTCTGCGCAACGTGGAACGCGAGCCGGTTCTCGACAATCTCCAGATGCAGGCAGTAGGGGCCGGGCGCGCCAGTCTCAAGCACGAAGCTGTTTTCCTCCAGCAGGTCGAAGATCGCCACCTTGCGCTCGTGCTGGACCTCCGGGGCGTTGTGGCTGATGGACTTCTCATCCAGCGTGATGTCGATGAGCCGGTTGCAGCGCTCGGGCTTCTCGGGGTCGTCTGTCATCGGCTCCGGCTCACGGGTTGACGGTTCAGCGCTTCAGCCGCATCTCGATCGAGCGCGCATGCGCACTCAGCCCTTCGGCATCCGCCAGCGTCATCGCCGCTGGCCCCAGGGCGCGCAGCGCATCCGCGCTCAAGCGAAGAATAGATGAACGCTTCATGAAGTCCAGAACGCCCAGACCCGAGGAGAAGCGCGCGGTCCGCGACGTTGGCAGCACGTGGTTCGGCCCGGCGACATAATCGCCCACGGCTTCAGGCGTGTAATGGCCGAGAAACACCGCCCCGGCGTTGCGAATACCGGCCAGCAGCGCCTCAGGATCAGCGGTGGCGAGTTCGAGATGCTCCGGGGCAAGGCGGTTGACCAGATCGGTCGCTTGACCGAGGCTCTCCACTGTGATGATCGCGCCGAAACGCTGCCAGCTTGCGCCCGCAATGTTGCCGCGCGGCAGGGTGGCGAGCTGCCTTTCGACCTCGCCTGCCACCGCCTCGGCCAGTCCCGCGTCATCGGTGATGAGGATCGACTGAGCGTTTGCGTCGTGCTCAGCCTGCGCCAGCAGATCGGCGGCGATCCAGTCCGGCCTGTTGTCCTTGTCCGCAACGATCAGCACCTCGCTTGGCCCCGCGATCGAGTCGATGCCGACGACGCCGAATACCTGTCGCTTGGCCTCCGCGACATAGGCATTGCCCGGCCCGACGATTTTGGCAACCGGCTGGACCGTCTGCGTGCCGAAGGCAAGCGCCGCGACAGCCTGCGCCCCGCCGATGCGGTAGATTTCATCAACCCCGGCGAGATGCCCGGCGGCGAACACCAGCGGGTTGACTTCGCCGTGCGGCGTCGGCACGACCATCGCAACACGCTCAACCCCGGCGACCTTGGCCGGAACGGCGTTCATCAGCACCGAGCTGGGATAGCTTGCTTGCCCGCCCGGTACATAAAGCCCGGCGGACTCGACCGCAGTCCATTTGTGGCCAAGCCCTACGCCCTGCTGGTCGGTGTAGCGGTCATCGCTTGGGAGTTGACGGCGGTGATACGCCTCGATCCGGTCGCGCGCAAGCTTCAGGGCCTCCATCGTCTCAGCCGGGACTTCCGCAACCGCCGTCGCGATCTCGCCGTCGCTGACGCGCATACCCGCAGCTTCCAGATCAACCTCGTCAAACCGCTCGGTCAACTCCGCCACAGCGGCATCGCCGCGCGCACGCACTTGCGCGATGATCTGCGACACTGTCTGCGAAACGTCGGCCTCGTCCTCCCGGCGCGCGGCGAGCAAGGCATCGAATTGGCGTGCAAAATCCGCGTCCACGGAGTTCAAGCTAACGGGCATGGCGGGTCTTTCAGGGTTGCGCTCAGTCGGTGTGGTCGTATTGGGCCGGTGCGTCGCTGCTCGCGTGCTCGGGCTTGCTGCGCGTGCGCCAGGCCGCACTCAGGTCGCGCAACTCCGCTTCGATGCATTCGACCTTCAGGCAAATTGCGGCCTCGCCAGCGAAAATCAGCATTATCTCGCCGCCGGGCGGGTCCGTGGGGTGGAACTGGATCGCCAGGAGTTCGAACACGCCATCGTTGCGCCGCTGGTCGATGTTCTGGATCTTCGCATCAATCACCCGGTCGAAACGCAAGGCCGAGTGACGCCGCTGATACGATCCGCGTTTATCGCTGCCGCGCTCGGCATCCATCCAGTCGAACCGGTTGAGCACGGCCGCGAAGCGGTGTCGGCGCGGCAGATAGGTCATGTCCTGAACGCGCATGATCGAGTCTTGCAGATGCGCAGAGATCACCTGCAAGTCATCCTCATCGAGCGCATGCAGCTTCAATGCCGTCATGGGTGCATCCTGTTGCGCATGAAGCGGGCCTTAGACCCACGGCGCGCAACACATAATCTGCCGGAAATATAAGGCGCGCTCAAGCAGCCAGACGTTCGATCCGTGCGCCACACTCGCCCAGCTTGCGCTCCAGTTCCTCGAAGCCGCGGTCGAGGTGGTAGACGCGGTTGATCTCCGTGTCGCCCTCGGCGACCAGCCCGGCAATAACCAGCGACACCGATGCGCGCAGATCGGTCGCCATGACTTCCGCGCCACGCAGCGCCTGGACGCCGTGCACAGTGGCGGTGTCGCCCTCCAGGTCGATCTTGGCGCCCAGCCGCGCCAACTCCTGGACATGCATGAAGCGGTTCTCGAAGATTGTCTCGCGGATATGCGAACTGCCATCGGCGCGGCACATCAACGCCATGAATTGCGCCTGCAGGTCGGTCGGAAAGCCGGGAAAAGGCTGCGTTGCGACATCGACCGGCGCCAGGTCTGCACCATTCCGCGCCACCCGGATACCAGAATTGGTGACGTCGATTTCGACCCCGGCCTCGCGCAGCACTCTGATCGGCACTTCCAGAAGATCGGCGCGCGCACCCTCCAACATGACATCGCCGCCGGTGGCTGCAACCGCCATTGCATAGGTGCCGGCCTCGATTCGGTCGGGCAGGACCGTGTGCACCCCGCCTTCAAGATAATCAACGCCTTGAATCCGCAATGTTGCGCTGCCGATCCCTTCAATCCGCGCGCCCATCTTGCTCAGACACTCGGCGACGTCGCCGACTTCCGGCTCCATCGCGGCATTTTCGATGATGGTTTCGCCCCGGGCCATCGTCGCGGCCATCAGCACGTTCTGCGTCGCGCCGACAGATCGGAAGAGCACACGTCTGAACTCCAGTCACGTGAAACGATCT
>CAYVFK010000016.1:0-18738 GCA_964450925.1 uncultured Hyphomicrobiaceae bacterium
AAGGAAGCCGAGGAGCAAGCGTAATGGGACAGAAGATCAATCCGATCGGCTTCCGCGTCGGGATCAACCGCACATGGGATTCGCGCTGGTTCGCGGATGATGCGGAGTACGGCAACCTCCTGCTGGAAGACATGGATCTGCGCAAGCATATCCTGAAAAACCAGCGCCAGGCCGGGATTTCGAAGGTCGTCATCGAGCGCCCGCACAAGAAGTGCCGTGTCACGGTGCATGCTGCGCGCCCGGGCATCCTGATCGGCAAGAAGGGCGCGGACATCGAGAAGCTGCGCAAGCAGCTGGCGCAGCGCACGGCCTCCGAGGTCTTTTTGAATATCGTCGAAATCCGCAAGCCGGAGATTGACGCCACGTTGGTGGCCGAAGGGATCGCACAGCAGCTTGAGCGCCGCGTCGCGTTCCGCCGCGCCATGAAGCGCGCGGTGCAGTCGGCGATGCGTCTCGGCGCGGAAGGGATCCGGATCAACTGCGCCGGCCGGCTGGGCGGCGCGGAGATCGCGCGCACGGAGTGGTACCGCGAGGGGCGGGTGCCGCTGCATACCCTGCGCGCGAACATCGACTACGGCCAGGCCAACGCGCGGACCGCTTACGGCATCATCGGCGTCAAGGTGTGGATCTTCAAAGGCGAGATCATGGAGCACGACCCGATGGCGCAGGAGCGTCTGGCGACAGCGGCCCAGGAGAGCGGCGGCGGCGGCAGGGATCGTCGTCGCTAGATGAAAAAGGAATGATGGCGCGGTGCGCCTGACACAGATCGATTGAGGCAACCATGCTGCAACCGAAGAAGACGAAATTCCGAAAGGCGCACAAAGGGCGTCTGAAGGGCAATGCCAAGGGCGGTTTCACGCTGAACTTCGGCTCTCATGGTCTCAAGGCAATGGAGCCAGAGCGCGTCACGGCACGTCAGATCGAAGCGGCCCGCCGCGCCATGACCCGTAAGATGAAGCGTGTTGGCCGCGTCTGGATCCGGGTGTTTCCCGACCTACCTGTGTCGCAGAAGCCGACCGAAGTTCGGATGGGTAAGGGTAAGGGCGCCCCGGAATACTGGGCTGCGCGCGTTTTGCCCGGCCGGATCATGTTCGAGATCGATGGCGTGCCCGACGAACTGGCGCGTGAGGCGCTGCGATTGGCAGCGGCCAAGCTTCCGATCAAGACGCGGGTCGTCACCCGGTTCGGTATCGAAAACTGATGATGTCTGGCCCCGGTCCAGGCCGGCAGGCGAGGGAAGAGAGACGATGAAGGTTGAAGAGATACGCGATCTGAGTCTGGACCAGTTGGATGATGAGCTGATCAAGCTCAAGAAGGAGCAGTTCAACCTCCGGTTCCAAGGCGCCACAGGTCAGTTGGAGAACACCGCGCGTATCCGCCAGGTCCGGCGCGAAATTGCGCGCATCAAGACAATCAGACGCGAGAAGCGCACCACCGAACGCGCGCTTGAGCCGGCGCAATAAAGCGGAATGAGGTTGACGGGTCATGCCTAAACGGATCCTGCAGGGAACGGTAGTTTCCGCCAAGAACGATAAGACGGTGGTGGTTCGGGTCGAGCGCCGCTTCACGCATCCGCTGCTGAAGAAAGTGGTGCGGCGCTCCAAAAGGTTTCACGCGCACGATGAGAGTAACGCCCTCACCGAGGGCGACATGGTCCGCATTCAAGAGTGCGCGCCGGTATCGAAGAAGAAGAAATGGACGGTATTGAACGGCGATCAGCCGGCGTCCTGAAGGGGACGCTGCGCGTGATCCCGGTTCACGGTCACTGCGGGTATGGAGTGGAACAATGATACAAATGCAAACCAAGCTCGATGTGGCTGACAACTCCGGCGCGCGGCAGGTGCAGTGCATCAAGGTGCTGGGCGGCTCGAAGCGCAAATACGCCAAGCTGGGCGATGTCATCGCCGTCAGCGTGAAGGATGCGTTGCCTCGCGGGCGCGTGAAAAAGGGGCAAGTCGCTAAGGCTGTGATCGTGCGCACAGCCTTTCCCGTGAAGCGTCCTGACGGTAGCATCATTCGTTTCGACCGCAACGCGGCAGTCCTGGTGAACAACAACCGCGAGCCGATCGGCACGCGCATCTTCGGGCCGGTCCCGCGCGAGCTGCGCGCGCGCAAGCACATGAAAATCATTTCGCTCGCCCCGGAGGTGTTGTGATGCTGAAGCTGCGAAAGGGCGATCGTGTCATTGTCCTGACTGGGCGTGACAAGGGAAAGCGCGGCGAGATCCTCAAAATGCTGCCCAAGGAAAATCGCGCAATTGTCCAGGGCGTCAACCAAGTGCGGCGCCATCAGCGCCAGACTGCGCAACGAGAAGGCGGCATCATCGTCAAGGAAGCGCCGATCAACGTGTCGAATCTGGCGATAGAGGACCCAAAAGACGGGTCTCCGACACGGGTCGGTTTTCGCATCCTCGATGACGGCCGCAAGGTGCGCTTCGCTAAAGGCTCGGGAGAGGTAATCGATGACTGAGGTCGCAGAAGCCACATATGCGCCGCGGCTGAAGCGTCAGTATAATGATGCGATCCGTCAGGCCATGATTGACGAGTTCCAGTATGCGAATGTCATGCAGGTTCCGCAGCTTGAGAAGATCGTCATCAACATGGGCGTAGGGGATGCGGTGAACGACCGCAAGAAGGTGGAGATGGCGGCGCGCGACCTCGCGCTGATCGCCGGGCAAAAGCCGGTCTACACCCGTGCGCGCAAGTCGATCGCCGGCTTCAAGCTGCGCGAGGGAATGGCGATCGGGGTCAAGGTGACGCTGCGCCGTCAGCGCATGTATGAGTTTCTTGATCGGCTCATCACCATCGCGCTGCCGCGTCAGAAAGACTTTCGGGGCTTGAGCCCGAAGAGCTTTGATGGCCGGGGCAATTATTCGATGGGTATGAAGGAGCATATCGTCTTCCCCGAGATCGACTACGATAAGGTCGAGCAGATCCTGGGGATGGACATCATCATCGGCACGACCGCCAAAACCGACGATGAGGCGCGGGCGCTGCTGAAAAAGTTCAATTTTCCGTTTCGGGGCTGAGGCGCACTCTGGCGCGGCCCGATCAAGAGGAGGTCTCGATGGCCAAAAAGGCAATGGTTGAGCGCAACAAGAAGCGCCGCCGCATGGCCGAGAAATTCGCGGATAAGCGGGCCGAGCTGAAAGCGATGGCCGGCGACGCCAGTCGCCCGCCCGAGGAGCGTTTCCAGGCGCGGCTGAAGCTGGCGAAGTTGCCGCGCAACGCGTCCAAGACGCGTATTCGCAACCGCTGCGAACTGACAGGTCGCCCGCGCGGGTTTTACCGCAAGCTGCGGCTGTCGCGAGTGATGCTGCGTGAGCTGGCGTCCCATGGTCAGATCCCCGGCATGACCAAGTCGAGCTGGTAGAGGAAGAAACGGCGATGGCGATGAACGACCCGCTTGGCGACATGCTGACACGCATCCGTAACGCGCAGATGCGCAACCGGACAAAAGTGTCCACCCCGGCATCAAAACTGCGCGAGCGCGTGCTGGAAGTGTTGGCCGACGAGGGCTATATCCGCGGTTTCGCGCGTGTGGATTTCGATGGCGGAAAGTCCGAAATCGAGATCGAGCTCAAATACTTCGACGGGCAGCCGGTGATCCGCGAGATCAAGCGCGTTTCCAAGCCGGGACGGCGAGTTTACTCGTCGGTGAAAGATTTGCCGACCGTGCGCAATGGCCTTGGCGTCTCGATCCTGTCAACGCCTAAGGGTGTGATGTCCGATAGCCGCGCGCGCATGGAAAATGTGGGCGGGGAGGTTCTGTGCAATATTTTCTAGGTCGCAGCAGCGCGGCCCAAGGATCAAGGGAGCGGGACAGATGTCACGCATAGGAAAACGGCCGATCCCGGTGCCCGACAACGTGACGGCGACTGTTGACGGGCAACTCATCTCGGTCAAGGGGCCGAAGGGCGAGCTGTCGACGACACTGGTGGATGAGGTTTTGGTGAAACTCGAAGACGGCCAGATCGAGGTTCATCCGCGCGGCGAGAGCAAACGTGCACGCTCGATGTGGGGTATGTCGCGGACCATCGTCAGCAATCTCGTGACCGGCGTGACCGAAGGCTTCACCCGCAAGCTGGAGATCAACGGCGTTGGCTACCGCGCGCAAATGACCGGCAAGAGTATCCAGCTTCAGCTCGGTTTCAGCCACGACGTGATCCGCGAAGTGCCGCAAGGACTCGATGTGAAGTGCCCCAAGCCAACCGAGATCGAGATCTCCGGCATTGAAAAGCAACGCGTCGGGCAGTTCGCGGCGGAATTGCGCGGCCTGCGCCCTCCGGAGCCCTACAAGGGCAAGGGGGTGAAGTACGCCGAGGAGCGCATCGTGCGCAAAGAAGGCAAGAAGAAATAGGGAAGGGTCGCAGTTATGGCGGGTCCGATATCCAGGTTTAATCGGCGCAAGATGCGTGTTCGCCGCGCCTTGCGCAAGCGCGCGTCGGGTCGGCCGCGTCTTTCGGTGTTCCGCTCATCGAAGCATATCTACGCGCAGGTTATCGACGATGTGCGCGGCCATACGCTGGTCGCTGCATCAAGCCTCGATCCGGATTTGCGCGGGCATGTCGAAAAGAGCAGCACGACGGAAGCAGCCGCTGCCGTCGGCAAGTTGCTGGCTGAACGCGCCAAGGAAGCGGGAGTCATCGAGGTGTTCTTCGATCGCGGTGGCTATCTGTTCCACGGCCGCGTCAAGGCGCTGGCTGATGCCGCGCGCGAAGGCGGCATGAAGTTTTGAGCATGGCTAGTCTTAGGCAAGCCAGAAATATGAACAAAGGGGTTTGACCGTTGGCACGAGGTCCGCGCGAACGCGAAGAACGCGACAGCGAGTTTGTCGATAAGCTGGTCGCCATTAACCGTGTGGCGAAGGTGGTGAAAGGTGGCCGGCGCTTCGGCTTTGCCGCGCTGGTCGTGGTCGGCGACCAGAAGGGCCGCGTTGGCTTTGGCCACGGCAAGGCCAAGGAGGTGCCTGAGGCAATCCGCAAGGCGACCGAATCGGCCAAGCGCGGACTGATCAAAGTGCCGCTACGCGAAGGCCGCACACTGCACCACGACGTTTCCGGGCGCCACGGCGCAGGTCGCGTGCTGTTGCGCGCGGCCCCTCCGGGCACCGGCATTATCGCAGGCGGGCCGATGCGCGCTGTGTTTGAAACGCTGGGCATTCAGGACGTGGTGGCGAAGTCGCTTGGGACATCCAACCCCTACAACATGATCCTGGCCACTTTCGACGCTCTCAACCAGGAGAATAGCCCGCGCATGGTCGCGGTGCGGCGCGGCAAGAAGGTCAGCGAGATTGTCGCGCGCAGGCGCGATGCCTCGGGCGAGAAGGTAGCGGCCGCGGGCGAGGCGTGAGCCTGGCGTGGAATGAGAGCGGAGAGGACCTATGGCGGAAAAAAAGCCCAGCACGGATAAGAATGCGGCCGGTACGGTGACTGTTGAGCAGATCAGGAGCGCGAACCGCAAGCCAAAGGTGCAGCGCGAGACTCTCATCGGGCTCGGCCTTAACAAGATGCATCGCCGCCGGACGCTCAAGGACACGCCGCAAGTGCGCGGTATGATCGCCAAGATCCCGCATCTTGTACGCGTCGTGGATGAAAGCTGAGGCGTTCAGCTCGAAAAGGATGTGCAGCAATGCGGCTCAATGAACTCAGAGACAAACCTGGCGCGCTGAAAAAGCGCGTGCGCGTCGGCCGCGGTATCGGCTCGGGCAAGGGCAAGACTGCCGGACGCGGGGTCAAGGGACAGAAGTCCCGCACGGGCGTCGCCATCAAGGGTTTCGAGGGCGGCCAGAACCCGGTCCACATGCGCATCCCCAAGCGTGGGTTTAACAAGCCGTTCCGGCTGCGCTATGCTGAGGTGAACCTCGGGCGGATACAAGAGGCGATCGACGTAGGCAAGCTGGATGCAAGCGCCGCTGTAAACGCTGAAACGCTCAAGCAGGCCGGCATCGTTACCCACGCGCGCGATGGCGTGCGCCTGCTCGGCGACGGCGAACTGAAGGCGAAAGTCAGTTTTGAGGTTGCGGGCGCTTCTGCCCCGGCCATCAAGGCGGTTGAGGCGGCGGGCGGTACCGTCACCATCACAGCCAAGCAGAAACAGGTCGAAGAAACGTCGTAAGCCCGGCACGCGTCGGCCGAGGCGAGCAACAGTCCAGCGCGAGTCGCAGATGCGCAGCGCCGGCAATTGGAGCGAGTCGACATGGTATCAGCGGCCGAGCAACTGGCCTCTAACATCAACTTCGCCGCCTTCGCCAAGGCGACGGAGCTGAAAAAGCGCATCTGGTTTACGCTTGGCGCTCTGCTGATCTACCGGCTCGGCACCTATGTCCCCCTGCCGGGGATCAATCCCGATGCGCTGGCCCAGTTCATCGATCAGAACGCCTCCGGCATCCTCGGCATGTTCAACATGTTCGCGGGCGGAGCGGTCGGCCGGATGGCGATCTTCGCGCTGAACGTGATGCCGTACATATCCGCGGCGATCATCATGCAGTTGCTCACGGCGGTGTCGCCGCACCTTGAGCAGCTCAAGAAGGAAGGCGAGCAGGGCCGCAAGCAGATCAACCAGTATACGCGCTACGGAACCGTCGTGCTGGCGACGCTGCAAGGCTATGGGATCGCCGTTGGGCTGGAGGGTGCGGGCAACATTGTGGTTGACCCTGGACTGTTCTTCCGCGCGACGACCGTCATCACACTGGTTGGCGGAACGATGTTCTTGATGTGGCTTGGCGAGCAGATTACCGCGCGCGGCGTGGGCAACGGGATATCGTTGATCATTTTCGCCGGGATTGTCGCCGAGTTGCCGAGTGCGCTGGCAGGCACACTGGAGCTCGGGCGTCAGGGCGCGATTTCGACTTTCGTGATCCTCGGCCTGTTCATCATGGCGATCGGCGTCATCGCTTTCATCGTGTTCATGGAGCGTGCCCAACGCAGGCTGCTGATCCAGTACCCAAAGCGCCAGGTCGGCAACCGCATGTTTCAGGGCGAAAGTTCACACTTGCCGCTGAAGCTGAACACCGCTGGCGTCATCCCGCCGATCTTCGCTTCATCGCTGCTGCTGCTGCCTATCACGGTGGCGAATTTCTCGGCTGGGCAGGGCCCGGACTGGCTCAATGAGATCACCGCGCTGCTGGGCCGTGGGCAGCCGCTATACCTGCTGCTTTATATCGGCGGGATCGTGTTTTTCGCGTTCTTCTACACCGCGCTGGTGTTCAACCCGCAGGAGACGGCCGACAACCTCAAAAAGTATGGCGGCTTCATCCCAGGCATCCGCCCAGGCGAGCGCACGGCGGAGTATATCGACTATGTGCTCACGCGGATCACGGTGGTGGGCGCAGGGTATCTGGCGCTGGTATGCCTGTTGCCCGAATTGCTGATCTCCGAGCTGGCGGTCCCATTTTATTTCGGCGGCACCTCGCTGCTCATTGTTGTCAGCGTGACAATGGACACAGTCGCCCAGGTGCAGAGCCATCTGCTGGCGCACCAGTATGAAGGACTGATCAAAAAGTCCAAGCTAAGGGGAGCGAGGCGGAATAGATGAATATCATCCTCGTGGGGCCGCCCGGGTCGGGGAAGGGCACGCAGGCCAAGATCCTTGAAGAACGCCACGATATGAAGCAACTCTCGTCTGGCGACATGCTGCGCGCGGCGGTAAGCGAAGGCAATGAGATCGGCAACAAGGCGAAGTCCTTCATGGAGGCCGGCGAACTGGTGCCAGATGACCTCGTGGTCGAGATCGTCACTGACCAAATCGAGAAGCTGGGCAACAAGGGCTTCATCCTCGACGGGTTCCCGCGCAACGGGCATCAGGCCGAAGTCCTCGACCAGATGCTGCACAAACGGGACCGGGACATCGACCGGGTGCTGGTGGTCGAGGTCAGCGATGACATGCTGGTCGAGCGCGTTGCGGGGCGCTACACCTGCGCAAACTGCGGCGAGGGCTATCACGATACGTTCAAACAGCCGACAAGCCCCGGCGTTTGCGACAAGTGCGGCAGCACCGAATTTACGCGCCGGCCCGACGACAAGCCAGAAACCGTGCGCAACCGGCTTGAGGTGTATCACGAACAGACCAAGCCGCTGATCGATTATTACAAGGAGCAGGGCAAAGTTCGCATCATCGACGGCGAACAACCCATCGAGGAGGTTACCAAGGCGTTGGAGCACGCGATGGCATGAAATCGGCACGCATCTTGCGCGCACAGGACCCGGGATGCGGTTGCGCGACTTGACGTCGCGTTGAAGTTTCCGGTAGATACCGCGCAAAGGTGTTTGACCGTTGCGATTGCGCATGGGTGCTGAGTGCGCGTGATCTGCCTCGCAAGATTTGGCGATCTTCGTCTCTGCCCACACCAAACATGAAGACCTGGGGCCGCTGAGGTCCAATTTGGCGATTAAGGAGAGCGCAACGTGGCACGTATTGCCGGCGTCAATATTCCAACAAACAAGCGCGTCGACATCGCGCTGCGTTACATTCACGGCATCGGTTCGCATTTCGCAAAAGAGATCTGCGAGAAGGCGAATGTGCCGCCGGAGCGGCGCGTGAACGAGTTGGCGGACGCGGAGATCATCACGATCCGTGAAATCATTGACCGCGATTACACGGTCGAGGGCGATCTACGCCGCGACGTCGCCATGAATGTCAAACGGTTGATGGATCTCGGCTGTTATCGCGGTCTGCGCCATCGGCGCGGCCTGCCGGTACGTGGGCAGCGCACGCACACCAATGCACGCACGCGCAAAGGGCCGGCCAAACCGATCGCGGGCAAGAAGAAGTAGGCGGGCACAAAAGATCAACGGAAGAAAAATCAGCGGATATGGCCGGCGGCGCGTTGGGGTCTGGTTGGCCCGCGCGCTGGCTTCACGAAAGGTGAAACGGGACGATGGCTAAGGATCGGGCGCGCGTCAAGCGCCGCGAAAAAAAGAACATTACATCGGGCGTCGCGCATGTCAGCGCCACGTTCAACAACACCATGATCACGATTACCGATGCGCAGGGCAATACGGTGTCCTGGGCGTCAGCCGGCGGGATGGGCTTCAAGGGATCGCGTAAATCGACGCCTTTTGCCGCGCAGATGGCGGCGGAAGATGCCGGCAAAAAAGCGCTTGAGCACGGCATGAAAACCATCGATGTCGAAGTCCGCGGTCCAGGTTCAGGGCGGGAATCGGCGCTGCGTGCTTTGCAGGCATGCGGCTTTCAGATCACCTCGATCAGAGATGTCACGCCGATCCCGCACAATGGCTGCCGCCCGCCGAAGCGCCGCCGGGTCTAGCGCGCATTCCGGAAACTGGAACTGGTTTTCGGAACGAGATGCGCGCCAAACGAATTACTGAGAACCAATTTTTGGCTCAGTCAGAATGCAAATGGCCCTAGAGCACTTTCAGCAAAAATGGAAGCCGGTTTTGCGTCAGAAAGTGCGATTAAACAACAAGTTAGAGCCTGTTCGGCGATCCAGGTTTTATTGAACAGGCTCTAGTGCGCTGATACCCAAGTTTTGCGGCGCCACCCTTAATGCGCCGCTGCGCTCACCGCTTGCGCCCGAATGAACAGGAGCGTGTACATATGCAAGTCGTTCAGAAAAACTGGCAGGACCTGATCAAACCGAAGAAGCTCGATGTGAAGCTCGGCCGAGACTCGCGGCGCATTGGCACCCTTGTTGCGGAGCCGTTGGAGCGTGGCTTCGGTTTGACATTGGGTAACGCGCTGCGCCGGGTGCTGCTCTCCTCGCTGCAGGGCGCGGCGATCACGAGCGTCCACATTGACGGGGTGCTGCACGAGTTCTCATCGATACCAGGCGTGCGAGAAGACGTTACCGATGTTGTGCTCAACATCAAGGAAATCGCGCTGCGGGTGCACTCTGAAGGCACCAAGCGCATGGTGCTGCGCAAGGAAGGTCCTGCCGTGGCCACGGCAGCAGACATCGAGACCGGCGCGGATGTCGAGATCCTTAACCCGGACCAGGTGCTTTGCACGCTGGACGAAGGCGCCTCGATCCGTATGGAGTTCACTGCGGGGCTGGGCAAGGGCTACGAGCCGTCCGAGCGCAACCGCCCAGAAGACGCGCCGATCGGGCTGATCCCGGTGGACAGCTTGTTCAGCCCAGTCCGCAAGGTCTCTTACAAGGTTGAAAACACCCGCGAGGGCCAGATCCTCAACTACGACAAACTGACGATGGAGATCGAGACGGATGGCTCGGTCGCCCCGGATGACGCCGTGGCCTATGCTGCGCGCATCTTGCAGGACCAACTCAACGTGTTTGTCAACTTCGCCGAGCCCGAGCGTCCTACGGCCCAGGAATCCGTGCCGGAGCTGGAGTTCAACCCGGCGCTGCTCAAGAAGGTCGACGAACTGGAGCTGTCCGTGCGCTCGGCCAACTGCCTGAAGAACGACAACATCGTCTATATCGGCGACCTGATCCAGAAGAGCGAGGCGGAAATGCTACGCACGCCGAACTTCGGGCGCAAATCGCTCAACGAGATCAAGGAAGTACTTGCCTCAATGGGCTTGCATCTGGGCATGGATGTTCCGAATTGGCCGCCGGAGAATATCGAGGATCTGGCCAAGCGCTATGAAGATCAGTACTGAGGGCGGCATGCGCCTGCAGAGCTGCCCAGTGAGGGAGAGACAAGATGCGCCACGGTAATTCGGGCCGCAAGCTGAACCGCACCGCGAGCCACCGCCGCGCCATGTTCCGCAACATGGCCGACGCGCTTATCAAGCATGAGCAGATTATCACCACGCTGCCGAAGGCGAAGGAGCTGCGCGGGGTGGTCGACAGGCTGATTACGCTTGGCAAGCGCGGTGATCTCCATGCCCGCCGGGTCGCTGCGGCGCGGATGAACGACGAGGCGATGGTCAAGAAGCTGTTCGACGTGCTCGGTCCGCGCTATGCCGAGCGCAACGGCGGATATACGCGCGTGTTGAAGGCAGGCTTCCGCCACGGAGACAGCGCGCCCATGGCGGTTATCGAGCTTGTTGACCGCGATCCGCAGGCCCGCGGCTTGGACTCAGGCCCGACCCAGGAACAGGCCGCCGAGGAGCCTGCGGAACAGGCGCTGGCTTAAGAAGCGCTTGAGTTGCGACGTCCAGAAGGCTTCGCGCGCATAGGGGAGACTCGGGAGATGCATCGCGCGGTTCGCCTCCTGGCGGTCGCCGCCATCTTGGCCATCACAGGCGCGACTGGCGTCTACCTCGCTGCGCCCAATAGCGCCAGCAGCCAGCGCTCCGAAATACGCGACACGCAGATCGCGCGCCAAGTTCCGCAGGATCGCGAACAGATTCGTCTGTCCTTTGCGCCAGCCGTGCGCAAAGCCCAACCCGCCGTGGTCAACATCCACGTGCGCCAGCGTGGGCAAGTCCGCCGCTCACCGCTCTTCGATGATGATTTCTTCCAACGGTTTTTCGGCCGCGATTTTGGCGTGCCGCGCCGGCGTGCGGAACGCTCGCTCGGCTCGGGCGTGCTGGTGAGCGGGGACGGGCTGGTTGTCACCAACTATCATGTCATTCGTGGCCGCGATATGCGCAGCCCCAGCGATATCGAAATCAAGGTCTCGCTGGCTGATGGCCGGGAATACGCTGCCGAGGTGATCCTGGAAGACAAGCAAACTGATCTTGCCGTCCTCCGCCTTGCCTCAGCTGATGCAGAGGACTTCCCGACTCTGCTTTTCGCGGACTCAGATCAGCTTGAAGTCGGCGATCTGGTACTGGCAATCGGCAATCCGTTCGGCGTCGGCCAGACCGTGACCAGCGGCATCGTCTCTGCGACCGCGCGCACGCGGGTTGGCATCACCGATTATCAGTTTTTCATCCAGACCGATGCCGCGATCAATCCGGGCAATTCCGGCGGCGCGCTGGTGGACGTCGATGGTCAGCTTGTGGGTATCAATACGGCAATCTACACGCGCAGCGGCGGCTCGCAGGGCATCGGCTTCGCCATCCCTGCGAACATGGTGCGTGTCGTCGTTGAGTCCGCGCTTCAGGGTGGACGGGTGCGCCGCCCCTGGCTGGGCGCTCAGGCCCAGTCGCTCACCTCCGATCTCGCCGCGGCCCTGGACTTGCCGCGCCCGCGCGGAGCCTTGGTGACGGATGTCGCGCCTGGCAGTCCGGCGGATGCTGCGGGCCTTCGCGAAGGCGATGTGGTGCTGCGTATCGACGGCCAGCAAATCCGCGATGCCGATGGGCTGCGCTACCGGATTGCGACCAAGGGTTTGAACGAGGCCGCCGCATTCGAAGTGTGGCGCAATGGTGCGCGCCGCACGCTCGCGGTGGAGCTGAAGCCGCCACCAGAGGAGCCGCCACGCAACACGACAAAGCTCACCGGCGAGCACCCTTTCGCGGGTGCGACCGTAGAGAACCTCTCGCCCGCAGTGGCCGAGGAACTGCGCATCCGTCAAACATCCGGCGTCGTTGTGCGCGAGACCGAAAGCTATTCGCCTGCACGGCGGGTCGGGTTGCGCCCGGGCGACATTGTCATTTCGGTCAACGGCAACCAGATCGCGCGCGTGAGCGATCTTGAGCGCGCCGTCGATAGCCGTGCGCGCACATGGCGCCTGGCGATCGAGCGCGGCGGCAGAACCCTGCGCACAGCCATCCGCTGGTAGGCCGCGCGCCCCGCGCAAGCAAACAAAGGAGCATCCATGGCGTCGTTGTTCGAGGCTGCCGGGCTGGAAAACAGCGCGTCGCGCCCGTTGGCCGACCGGCTGCGACCGAAAACGCTGGCCGAAGTCGCTGGGCAGAATCATCTGCTTGGCCCCGGCGCGCCGCTTGCGCGCATGGTTGCGAGTGGAACCTTGCGCTCTGTATTCTTCTGGGGACCGCCGGGCACTGGCAAGACCACGGTGGCGCGTCTGCTGGCAAGCCAGTCGGGCTATCAATTCGAGCAGCTCTCCGCGATCACCTCGGGCGTGCAAGCCTTGCGCGAGACTTTCGAGCGCGCGCGCCAGCGCCGGAGGGACGGCGTCGCGACCGTGCTGTTCGTTGATGAGATCCACCGCTTCAACCGCGCGCAGCAAGACGCGTTTCTGCCAGTGATGGAAGACGGCACGATCATTCTGGTCGGCGCGACGACGGAAAACCCCTCGTTCGAGCTGAACGGCGCACTGCTCTCCCGCTCGACCGTGTTGCGCTTCCAACGGCTGGACGAAGCGGCGCTGGAGACGCTGCTTGAGCGCGCCGAGGCCGCGCAGGGCGCCTGTGCACCGCTGACGCCTGAGGCCCGCGCACAGCTCGTCAACATGGCCGATGGCGACGGTCGCGCGCTCATAAACCTGTTCGAAGAGTTGATTGCCGCGCATGACCCGGCTGCCGGCGATCTCGACATCGAAGGGCTGTCCGATCTCGTGCAGCGCCGCGCGCCGCTTTATGACAAGAGCAGGGACGGCCATTACGACCTCATCAGCGCGCTGCACAAATCCGTGCGTGGCTCAGACCCCGATGCGGCCCTGTACTGGCTCGCGCGGATGCTGATTGGCGGCGAGGATCCGCTTTACATCGCGCGCCGGCTCGTGCGCATGGCGGTGGAGGATATCGGGCTTACTGAGCCCAACGCGCTTGCGCTGGCGATCGCCGCGAAGGACGCCTATGATTTTCTCGGCAGCCCCGAGGGCGAGCTGGCGCTGGCGCAGGTGACGGTGCATCTGGCGATCGCGCCCAAGTCGAACGCCGCCTATACCGCCCACAAGGCCGCGATGGCGCGTGCGCGCGACACCGGATCGCTGCCGCCGCCGCGCCACATCCTCAACGCCCCGACCAAGCTGATGAAGGATGAGGGTTATGGCAAAGGCTACGCCTATGACCACAACACCACTGATGGTTTCTCTGGCCAGAACTACTTTCCCGAAGCAATGATACGCGAAAGCTACTATCAGCCGACCGGGCGCGGCTACGAGGCGGAGCTGGCCGAGCGGCTGGCGCGACTCCAGCGGATGCGACAGGGCGAGCGCGAATAACGCGGATCGGTGTTTGGCGGGCACGGGCTTTGTGCTATAGCGGATCAGAGTTAGCTGAAAAATGGCGGGGAATGGCGGGTCAGGGGAGATGGTGAACTTCGCGGATTTGTGGGACAACCACCCGACCAATCTGGGCAATCAGGCGCCTTGCCGCACAAACGGTGTGTCCAATTTTGCCAATCAGTGCGCGATCCGCATGGGCGTATGCCTGCGCGATGCTGGCGTGGGTCCAGGCCAGATCAAAGGCGCTTTGACTTGCAACTACGTTCGAAACACGGGGCATTCAGATGAGGACATGCACTATGTCCGTGCGCGTGAGGTGGGAGTTGCGCTGCGCCGCGCGAATATCGCCGGGATTTCATCGACGACGATCGAAGTGACCAACCCGGCCGACTTCGCCAGCGAACTGGACGGTCGTACTGGCATCATCTTCTTCAATGGCTATTGGTGGCGCACCAGCGATACGACGCGCCCGACCGGCGATCACATCGACCTTTGGAACGGCTGGCGCACGACCGCGAAGATGCTGCTGCCGTGGTTCGGCTGGCTTGGCGGATATGAGAAGTCCGGGCAAATCTGGTTCTGGGAGGTCTCGTGAAAACGATATTCGCCATCCTGATGTTCGTTTTGTTTCTGTTGCCGGGTGCTTATCTGGCCGGCTTTGCGGCTGCACCGCTGGCCGAGACGCAGCGCTTTGAAAGCCCGGATCAGCACGCTGAGTTCATGCAGATGATCGAGTTTGGCGTAACATTCGCTGTGGGGCTGCTCGGCGCAGTCGTCGGAGTGGTTATCGGCGGTTGGCTGCGGCCGGTATTTTTCCGCAAATCTTCGTAGGCCACGGCGGGCCCGCACCAAGCGCGTGATGCGCCCATGTCCATGACACTTGTTCTGCTCGCCGCTGCTGGCGGAGCGATTGGCGCGGCGCTGCGCCATCTGACCAACATACTCTGCGGCCATCTGTTCGGCGCGGCCTTTCCCTGGGGCACGATAACCGTGAATGTGGTCGGCTCGCTGACCATGGGATTGCTGGTCGCCGCGTTTACCGTGCGCTGGAACGCACCGATTGAAGTGCGGGTGTTCCTCGCCACCGGCGTTCTTGGCGGCTTCACGACCTTTTCGGCCTTTTCGATGGATTTCGCCGCCCTGGTAGAGCGCAAGGATTATTTGAGCGCGGCAGGCTACGCGGGCGGTACGGTCGCGCTCTGCTTCCTGGCAGTGTTTGCCGGGCTGGCGCTGGGCCGCGCGATCTTTCAATGAGTTCGCAATGAGTGATGTTGAGAAAAAGCGGGTCGCGGCTGGCGAGGACGGGATGCGGCTCGATCGCTGGTTCGCAGTGCATTATCCCAACCTGAGCTACGTGCGCCTGCAAAAGCTTCTGCGCAGCGGCCAGGTGCGCGTGGATGGGGGCCGGGCAAAGGCGAACACCCGCATCGCGCCGGGGCAGGAGATTCGCGTGCCGCCACTGCCTGAACCGGCCGCCGAAACCGCCGCGCCATCGGAAAAGCCGCTGAGCGAGCGCGATGTGGCACTTGTCCGCGGCCTGGTCATCCACATCGACGACGACATCATCGCGCTCAACAAGCCGCCGGGCCTGGCCGTGCAGGGCGGCAGTGGTACCACCGAACACCTTGACCGGCTCTTGGATGGTCTCACCTTCGAGAAAACCGAGCGCCCGCGTCTCGTGCACCGGCTCGATAAGGACACCAGCGGCGTCATGCTGCTGGCGCGCTCGCGCGAGGCGGCGGCAAAGCTGGGCCGCGCGCTCAAGCATCGCAGCGCGCGCAAGCTCTACTGGGCGCTCGTGATCGGCGTGCCGAAGCCGGCGCGCGGCGAGATCAATCTGGCGCTCGTCAAGCGCGGCGGGCGTGGCGAGGAACGGGTGCACCCGTCCCAGCCGGACGACCGGGACGCGAAACAGGCGATCACCCAGTATACCGTTTTGGAGCGCGCCGCACGCAGCCTGTCGTGGCTGGCGATGACCCCAATCACCGGGCGCACCCATCAGCTTCGCGCGCATGCCGCGGCCATCGGCCATCCGATCGTTGGTGACGGCAAATATGGCGGCGCGGACGCGCATCCGGGCGGCGAAATCCCGCGTAGCCTTCACCTGCATGCACGCAGGCTCATAATCGCGCATCCGCGCGGCGGCGTTTTTGATATCTGCGCGCCGCTGCCCGGGCATTTGCGCAAGACGTGGACGCTGTTCGGTTTTGATCCAGAAGATGACCGCAATCCATTCGTGGATGATGCGCGCGACCAGACGAGGTGAACTTGACCCCATACAAACCTTCACCGAAACGGGCCGGGCGGTTTTATGAGGCGGCCTGGACGGAGGCGGTCGAGGAAGGCTGGACAGTAGTGTTGGACGGGCGCCCGCTCAACACGCCGCAGCGCGCGCGCCTCACGCTGCCGAGCGCGCCGCTTGCTGAGGCCATTGCGGCCGAGTGGCAGGCCCAGGACGTGAAAATCAATCCCGCCGCTATGCCGCTCACCCGGCTTACGAACAGCGCGATTGACCGGGCTGCGCCACGACGCGACGAGGTGATCGAGGGTCTGCTGGCCTACGGCGAGAGCGATTTGCTGTGCTACCGCGCCGAGTGGCCGGAGAAGCTGAGCCTGCTCCAGGCGCGGGCATGGGACCCTGTGCTAGACTGGGCGCGCGAGGCGCTGGGGGCAAATTTGCATGTCGTCGCCGGGGTCATGCACACCGCGCAGCCACGCGCAGCGATCGCGGCGCTGGAGAAGGCACTGCGCGCACAAAGCGATTTTGAGCTCACGGCCATGAATCAGATGACGACGCTGACCGCCTCGCTCGTGCTCTCGCTGGCCATCGCGTATGAGCGACTGAGCGTGGAAGAGGCATGGCGCGACGCGCATATCGATGAAGACTGGCAGATCGCGCAGTGGGGCGAGGAGACCGAGGCCAGAGAGCGGCGCGAGGCTAGATGGGCCGACATGGCTGCCGCCGCGCGCTTTCTGCGGCTTTGCCAACATCAGAGCTGATCGGCGCGATCATCGCTTGTGGCGGCCCGCGAGCACCCCTATAACCGGCCCGTCAACGCCGGCGCGGCAGCGCTGGCGAGAGGGGTTCAACGCGTTTAGTCAAAGGGCTTTGGGTCATGGCCGAGACGAGTATGGCCGGGCAGACGGTGGCGCTCGCCGCTGTGCTGGCCGCCGGGACGTTTCTTCTGTTCTTCCTCAAGCATGCGCTTGATGCGGTGCGTGCCTGGCACGATGCCCAGCGCCGCGCCGAGCGGCTGGTCTGCGCGCTCTACGCCGAAATCGAGGCGAATGTGCATGACATGCAGGCATTTCTGGACGATAGCCTCGGCTGGGAGCGCGCCATCCGCGAGCGCAACGTGCAAGCATCGAGTCATTTCGGCCGTATCGGCCATGATCTGGTTTACGCGACCCATCTTGCTGAACTGGCCAGCCTGCCGCGCGCGGTGATCTACAAGGTGGTCTCGTTCTACAGCCAGCGTGAACGCCTCGCCGCGGTGCTCGACCGGCTTGAGACAATCAGCTACGCGGGGGCCGACGATGAACAGCAGATCGCGGCGGTCAACCAAGCCCGTCAGATCGCTCAGGAAGCTGTGAGCTTCGGTAAGGAGGTGCTGTATGGCCTTGAGGTTAATGCGCCGATCGAGCTTGTGAATTCCGCGCTGCGCAGGCAACCCGCCGGCCTGCGCGCCGGGACCGCGTAAACAGGACCGCATGATGCTGGACGACGGGCCAAACCGCGCCGCCGCGTGGACCCAGTGCGCCCCGACAAAGCGTTTGCGATGAGTGAGGCGAGCCTGACTGAGGTTGCCGCGCAGCAGCGCGTGGCGCTTCTCGCGCTGGTGGCCGGCGCCTCGGCGATCGCAATCGCGCCGATCCTGGTGCGCATTAGTGAAACAGGCCCGGCTGCGACGGCGTTCTGGCGCGTCGCACTGGCGGTCCCGGTGCTGATGGTTCTCGCGCATCGCGCGCGCCCCGGCCTCAAGACAAGGGTTCCCGTCAGATGGCCCATTATCCTGTGCGGGCTGTTCTTCGCCGCGGACATCGGCGTGTGGCACTATTCGGTTGAGTACACGACCGTCGCCAACGCCACGCTGCTGGCTAATCTCGCCCCGATTTTCGTTGCGCTGGCCGCCTGGGCATTATTCGGTGAGCCGATTACGCGGCTTTTCATCACTGGGATGGGGCTGGCGATCGCGGGGGCGGTGCTGCTGAGCGGCGCAAGCTTGCGGCTCGACCCGACGCAGATCTACGGCGACATGTTCGGCGTCTTGACGGCAGTCTTCTACGGCGCTTATCAGCTCAGCGTTTCGCGGCTACGCCGGTCGCACAGCGCGTTCAGCATTATGGCTTGGAGTTCGCTGTTCAGCGCCTTCGGGCTGCTGGCGGGCGCGCTGCTGATTGGTGAGACACTGCTGCCGCAGACGGCCGGCGGATGGTTGGTTCTGTTCGCCGTCGCGCTGATCAGCCAGGTGGGCGGGCAAACGCTCATCACCTACGCGTTAGCGCATCTGCCAGTCTCATTTTCCTCTGTCAGCCTGCTGATCCATCCGATCATGTCCGCCGTGCTGGCCTGGCTGCTGCTCGGGGAGGTGCTCACATGGACCCATCTCATCGGCGCCTCGGTCATTCTGAGTGGGATTTATCTGGCGCGGGCGGGCAGCCGCGCATGAGCCTCCACGGTCTTTTGGCGGCGGGCACGGCGTGCTAAGGACAATGAGAAGTAATAATGAGACAGTCGAGGAAACGATGAAGGAAGTCCTGGCGGAGATGGAGCGGCGGCGCGAGGAATCGCG
>CAYVFK010000017.1:0-18556 GCA_964450925.1 uncultured Hyphomicrobiaceae bacterium
TTGGTCTGGTTGAAAAACTTGACCGTGCCGGTCTGCTGCATGACGTCTCTCCTGGTCCCCACGACACTCTCACGACGCGGCGCGCGCCACGTCGGTATCACATGGCCGGCACGTCTGGAAACGGGGAGAGACTTGACAGCGCCCCGCGCGAGCGCGGAGTTAGGCTCAGTTCATCCACCGGGTCGAGAATGCCGCCCGATGCGCGTAATATGCAGGATTTCAGGCATTGCGACAAGCAGATTCAGGCGGGAATGCATGGCTCATCTCTGACTTGGCCCGTGTTCGCGTGGCTCTTCTTGGCAGTCAGCGGTAAAGCGCCGCCGTCATGACTGGCGGTTGGCCGATGCCGGTATCGCAGAGATGATCACCACGGCCTGCGCCTGGGGATAGTCGTCTGTAATGGTGAGGTCGATGCGTGGCTGGTAACCATCCGGCACGAGGCGCTCGAGTTGGCGCGCGGCCCCGCCTGACAGCTCCATTGTTGGGCGGCCTGAAGGCAGGTTCACGACGCCCATGTCGCGCCAGAACACGCCTGCGCGGATGCCGGTGCCCAGCGCCTTGGCGCAGGCTTCCTTGGCTGCGAAGCGTTTGGCGTAGGACTCAGCGCGCAGCCGCCTGCGATCGGATTTACGCCGCTCAACATCGGTGAAGATGCGGTTCACGAACCGGTCGCCATAGCGCTCCAATGCCGCCTCGATCCGGCGGATGTCGATGATGTCGTTACCCAGCCCCAGGATCATTGCGGCTGCCTTCAGGCGCTTAGGCCACCGGTCGCGCTGGCGCTGGCCTTGTGGATGAGCGCGCGCATCCGCCGGATAGCGGAATCGAGGCCGGAGAAAATCGCCTCACCGATTAAAAAGTGACCGATGTTCAATTCGATAATCTCGGGGATTTCTGCGATCGACGCAACGGTGTCGAAGGTGAGCCCGTGGCCAGCATGAACCTCCAGGCCGGCTGCGGCTGCCATCTGCGCGTTCTCGCGAAGACGCTCCAGTTCGGCGCTGCGCGCGCGGTCGTCGCCGTGGATGGCCGCTTCGCAGTACCGCCCCGTGTGCAATTCGACGACTGGTGCGTCTAGCGCGCTGGCGGCCTCGATCTGGCGGGGATCGGCGTCGATGAACAGCGACACCCGTATGCCTGCCTGGCACAGCGCATTGACGATCGGTTCCAGCGCGGCGCGTTGCCCGGCGACATCCAGCCCGCCTTCGGTGGTGAGTTCCGCCCGCCGCTCCGGCACCAGGCAGCAGGCATGGGGCAGATGGCGCAGCGCAATGTCGCGCATCTCGTCGGTCGCGGCCATTTCCAGGTTCAGCGGTAGATCGATCTCGGCATTCAGCCGCGCGATGTCACCGTCGCAAATATGGCGGCGGTCCTCGCGCAAATGCGCCGTGATACCGTCCGCGCCCGCCTCAGCGGCCAGCCGCGCCGCGCGTACCGGATCAGGGTGGATGCCGCCGCGTGCGTTGCGGATCGTCGCGACATGGTCAATGTTAACGCCGAGGCGGATATTGCTGCGGGTGTTCATTCGCTTAAATGCTCCGGGTGCTGGACCCCACCGGCAGGCGTGGCATGGTCGTCGGTGCAGCAATGCGCTCGCGCCGCCTCTGCTGGCGCAATTCCACCATCTGACGCACCAGGATGTAGGAAAGGACAGCGGCTAGGGCGCCAATTGGCAGCGAGCCTAGCGCCATCGGCTTGATGACAGGCCACACTCCCTCGAACACAAGCAGCGCCGCCTCCATCGAGAAATCCGCCAACTGTGCGAACACCGCGCTGCCCCAGCCGGCTAGTCCTTCTGGCAAGCCGCCGCAAGAGCCGAGCAGGTTGCCGGTTAGCATGACGCAGCCGAGCTTATAGGTCGAATACCAGATCACAGGGAAGCTGATCGGATTGGCGACAAACGTGCCGAGTGCGGCCGCGACCAGACTGCCGCCAAGTGCCCATGCGAGCAGGCACGCCAATACAAACTGAAATCCGTAAAGCGGCGTAAAGCCGATGAAGACACCCGCCGCGCACCCGACCGCGATCGCGTGTGGCGAGCCGGAGAGCCGCCACAGCCGATAGAACACGTATTTCGTTGAGCGTGCGAACGACCGCCGCGGCCAGACCGCGACCCGCAGCGTCTCCAGAAGGGATGGCCGCTCACGGCGTCGAAAGAGCATCTCGTTGAACTCCATCTGAAGTGCGCATCCGCACAAACCTGCGCTGCACACTGGATATAGGCAGGCGCGCCGCGCCCACAACTATGACTGTCGCAACACATCGCTGCGCACTGTGCGCCCTTCATGTCAATAAGGTTGTGACACGCAACCCATGCACGCGAAACGCTCAACAGCCGCGCGGGTCAATGTCGCTTCGCGGATGTTGCGCCTATGCCGCACCCATTGGCCGACTGCCCGGCTTTACCGCAGGAATATCGCGCAAATGAGCCGGCAAGTCGTCGGGGTCATAGGCGGGCGCATCCACCTGAATGAGCGATGCAAGCGGCACACCCAACTCCGCCCGCCCGCCGGAGCGATCGACAAGGCAAGCTGCGATCTGTATGTCGCCGCCCGCTGCACGCGCGGCAGCTATGCACTCGCGCGAGGACAAGCCGGTGGTGACGACATCCTCAACCATCAGGCAGCTTGCGCCCCGGGGAATCGCAAAGTCGCGGCGTAGCGCAAACACGCCATCGACGCGCTCGAAAAATATGGCCGGCACGCCGAGTTGGCGCCCCATCTCGTAGCCCACGATAACCCCGCCCATCGCGGGTGACACCACCATGTCTATGGGGACGCCCAGCGCGTGCACTATGTAAGCCAGCGCCGCGCAGAGCTTTTCTGCTCGCGCCGGGTATTGGAGGACTTGCGCGCACTGGATGTAGGTATCGCTGTGCAAACCGGAACTGAGCTTGAAATGGCCAGTGCGCAGCGCGCCGGCCTCCTTCAGCATCGCGAGAACTTCATCCTCGGTCATGGTCCGCGCGTCCCTCAACATGGCGCTCGTTCTGAGTTGCTGACGACCTTTAGCCCGCGCAAGCCTGAGAGAATGTCGTTTAGGTGTTTGAGGTCATATACTTCCAGTGCGATGCGCATGTGGGTGTAATCGACCTGCCGGTTGATCATCTCGATCCGGTCGATATTGCTGCCGGATTCGCCGATGAGCTGCGCGATCTGAGCGAGCGTGCCGGGCGCGTTGATGGCATTCACGGTGATATCTACGGGAAAGCGCACTGTCGAGCCTTCTTCGATGTCCCAGGTGACGTCGATCCAGCGGTCGAGTTGATCATCATACTCGGTCAGCCGGGAGGACTGGATCGGATAGATGGTGATCGTGTTGTCGTCCTCCAGAATGCCGACGATGCGGTCACCAGGGACCGCGCCGCCCGGCGCGAAGCGGATCGGCTCGCCCTCCTGCGCGCCGCGGATGGGCATGGCATCGGCCAGCGCGCGCGGCGAGGACTGCTGAGCGCCGAGCAGACGAAACTTGACGTGACGCACCCAGCCGAGGTTGAACCAGCCCTCGTCATCGCGCCGGATCGCCTTACGTTTGGGCGCCCCGGTCCATTCGCGGCCTGGATGAACGGCTTTCAATACCTCAGATGCGGTCAGTTCGCCCCGACCGACCGCCGCTAGGACATCGGCCGGGGAGGTCTGAGCCAGCCGGTGAAGCCCGTTCACGAGCGCGGCCTCGTCGAACTCCAGATCAACATTCTCGAATGCGCTGCGCAAAATCTGGCGACCCAGATCGCAGTATTGCTTGCGCACGGCCTCGCGGGTGGCCCGGCGGATCGCAGAGCGGGCCTTGCCCGTCACCGCGATACGCTCCCACGCGGGCGGCGGCGTCTGCGCCTCGGAAATGATGATCTCGACCTCATCGCCGTTCTTGAGCTGTGTCACCAGCGGCATGTGCCGGCCATTGATTTTCACGCCGACGCAGCGGTTGCCAATGTCGGTGTGCACGGCATAGGCAAAGTCGATCGCGTTGGCGCCGCGCGGCAGAGCAATCAGCCTGCCTTTTGGCGTGAAGCAATAGACCTGATCCTGGAACAACTCCAGCTTGGTGTGTTCGAGGAACTCCTCTGGGTTGTCGCCCTCCAGCAGGTTGTCGACGAGCTTGCGCAGCCATTGATAGGGCGCGCTTTCCTCACTCAGAGGGCGGCGGGCCTGCCCGTTCATCTTTTCGGGCGTGTCCTTGTAGAGCGAGTGCGCGGCGACGCCGTATTCCGCGACGTGATGCATCCAGCGGGTGCGTATTTGCAGCTCCACACGCTGGCGCTGCGGCCCGACGATCGTCGTGTGGATCGACTGATAGTCGTTTTGCTTGGGCGTCGAGATGTAGTCCTTGAAGCGGCCGGGGACGACACGCCATTTCGTGTGGATGCAGCCGAGCACGCGATAACAGTCCGGCACCTCCTGGGTGATAACGCGGAAGCCATAGATGTCCGATAGCTGCTCCAGCGATATCTGCTTGTTCTCCATTTTGCGCCAGATGGAGTAGGGTTTTTTCTCGCGGCCGTAGACCTCCGCCGGGATGCCTTCAGTGGTTAGCCGATGCTCCAGTTCCGCGCGGATGTCTTCGATAAGTCCTTCGGTGCGCTGGCGCAGGGATTGCAGCCGGGAAACGACCGTTTTGTAGGCGTCCGGGTTCAGATGATAGAGGGCGAGATCGGATAGCTCGTCCTTGATCTCCTGAATGCCCATGCGCCCGGCCAGCGGCGCGTATATCTCCATCGTCTCGGCGGCGATCTGCTTGCGCTTGTGCGGCTTGACATGTTCCAGCGTGCGCATGTTGTGCAGCCGGTCGGCAAGCTTGATGAGCAGCACACGAATGTCGCTGGAGATGGCGAGCAGCAGCTTGCGGAAATTTTCGGCCTGCTCGACGCGCTTGCTGGCGAGGTCGAGCTTGCGCAGCTTGGTGAGGCCGTCCACCAGATCGGCGATTTCCTTGCCGAACAGATCCTGAATCTCGGCCTTGGTGGCGCGGGTGTCTTCAATAGTGTCATGCAGCAGCGCGGCGGCAATGGTCGCTTCATCGAGCTTGAGGTCGGCCAGCACCGCGGCCACTTCCAGAGGATGGGAGATGTACGGATCACCCGAAGCCCTGCGCTGGTTGCCGTGCGCGCGCATCGCGTAAATGTAAGCGCGGTTAAGCATTGTCTCATCCGCGTTCGGGTCATATCGCATGACGCGTTCGACAAGCTCATATTGCCGCATGGCTTATGCCCTCGAATGTTCTCGCCAGATGCCCGCCCGCGCGGCATGAAAAAGGCGCGCAAGCCTGTAGGCCGCGCGCCGTTGCCTTGTCCGCCGGATTTGCAGACTTGGTCCTTAGCGTGACCGTCCGCTCGGCGCGCCGCCACCAATGGTCCCGCCTTCTAGACCCCGCAGCATCTCCTCCTCGGACATCGGATCCATCTCCGTGTCGTTGGCCATGTCATCGCGGGTGAGAGCCGGTGTCGTTTCTTCACCGCCAATCGTCGGGCCACCATCGCCTTCCGGCTCGTCCACCTCGACGTAGCGTTGCATCGAATGGATCAGGTCTTCCTTCAGATCGTCCGGAGACAATGTCTTGTCGGCGATCTCGCGAAGCGCAACCACCGGGTTCTTGTCGTTGTCGCGCTCGATCGTGATCGGGGCGCCCGCCGAGATCGCGCGCGCGCGATGGGCGGCCATCAGGATCAACTCGAACCTGTTCGGGACTTTATCAATGCAATCTTCAACTGTAACGCGGGCCATGCGTCTTGATCTCCTTTGTGAGCGACAGAGCGTAGAATGAAACGGATTGTGTGACAAGCGGCCCGGCACCGGCGCGGATCGGATCACATGCTCAGCGGTAAAAATTCATTCCTTCGTTCCAAGTCAACCAGGCCCGGCCAGCACGCGCTGGATATGACCCTCGCCGGCCTCGCGCGGCAGGCCGCCCAGCAGTTGGCCGACGCTTTCGCCAGTAACCGGATGATGCCAGTGCGGCAGCACGTCCATGAGCGGCTGGAGCACAAACGGGCGCATGTGCAGTTGCGGATGCGGCGTCACAAGCCGTGGCCGGCTGCGGGTTTGCGCGGCCGGGAATACGTATCTGCCCAATTGCTGCCTGGTCTCGTGACGTACCGTCCGAAATACCGGACCAGACCAGTTGATAACGCGACCCGCATAGTCCAGAATGTCAATATCCAGCGGTCTTGGTCCCCAACGCTGAACATGACGCCGGCCAGCCTCTCGCTCCAACCTCTTGAGCGTGCTTAATAAAGCTTCTGGCGGCAGGGTCGTACGGGCGAGTACAACCGCATTAACGAAGACTGCTTGCTTCCTGACGCCGAGCGGCGCGCTTTCATAGAGTCGTGATCGGGCTTCAATGCTGATCCCGTTCACCTCAAGTAAATGAAAAACGTGCGGAATTGTCTGTGTTGGCGCACCCCACGCACTGTCTATGTTCGCGCCAAGCCCTAGCACGGTCCTCATGACAAGGCACGTTTCTCTCGCGTTCAGATTGCAAAACCCGGTGATGGCCCCATTTGCAGCCTACACCAACACGAACACCGCCATTTCCTCAAGCCTCACGGGGGCTTGCGGCGGTTCCTTTATTAACGAGGTCACATGATGAATTTGTATCCGAATGAGCGCGCCGCGCTGTTTATAGATGGCGCTAACCTGTACGCCGCCGCACGTGCGCTTGGTTTTGACATCGACTATAAACGCTTGCTCGCGCTGTTCCGCTCGAAATGTTATCTGGTGCGCGCACTGTATTACACCGCGCTTGCCGAGGATCAGGAATATTCCTCCATTCGGCCGCTGATCGACTGGCTGGATTACAACGGCTACACGATGGTCACCAAGCCGACCAAGGAATTTACCGATCCAAGCGGACGACGCAAGGTCAAGGGCAATATGGATATCGAGCTGACCGTCGATGCCATGGAGCTGGCCACCCATCTCGATCACATCATTCTGTTCTCCGGGGACGGCGACTTCCGCAGCCTCGTTGAGGCGGTCCAGCAAAAGGGCCGGCGCGTCAGCGTGGTGTCGACATTGGCGACTCAGCCGCCGATGATTGCGGACGAATTGCGCCGGCAGGCCGACGAGTTTATTGATCTGCGTGAACTGGAGAAGGATATTTGCCGCGTGTCGAACGGTCGGGAACGGCGGCCGCAACCCGCGCAGCATTCTGAACCGGAATTCTACGACGACGAAGACGACGATGAGATCGACACCGCGCCAGAAGGTTCGCAAAAGCTCTGAGCGTTCAGGGTAAGCGGTGGAAACCGACCCCGCGCCGGAGCCGCCACGCGACTGCGCGCTTTGCGCGCGATTGGCAGGATATCGCGCTGACAACCGGGCTGCGCATCCTGACTGGTTTAACGCGCCGGTGCCATCCTTTGGGCGAGACGACGCGCGGCTGCTGATCGTCGGGCTGGCCCCGGGGCGACAAGGCGCCAATCGCACAGGCCGGCCCTTTACGGGCGATTACGCAGGCGAACTCCTCTATCAAACGCTGCTGGAGACGGGCCTTGCCGACGGTGCGTATGAAGCTGATCCGAACGACAACCTGCGCCTCAAATCCTGCATGATCAGCAACGCGGTGCGCTGCGTGCCGCCAGAGAACAAGCCGACTGGCGCGGAAATCAAGGCGTGCCGGCAGTTTCTTCGTGCGCGCATCGCCTGCCTGCCGGAGCTGCGGGCAATCCTCGCGCTTGGCCGGATCGCCCACAAATCAGTGATGGCAGCGCGGGACCAGCGCCAGGCGGATTTTCGCTTCGCGCATGCTGCGCGGCATGAGTTGCCCGACGGGCTGATCGTCTATAACAGCTATCACTGCTCGCGCTACAACACGAACACCAGGCGGTTGACCGCCGAAATGTTCCGCGCCGTATTTCAGCAGATTTGCGACGACCTTGATTTGCCCGGAGGAAGCCGCCCGCGATGATACGGGCGGCTTTTTCGCGCGCGGTAGCCGGTTACTTCGGCTGAGGCACAAGACGCAGATAAGGCGTCTCGGTCTTCCAACCTTCCGGATACTTCTTCTTTGCTTCCTCGTCAGGCACCGAAGGAGCAATGATAACCTCCTCGCCCTGCTTCCAGTCGGCCGGCGTAGACACCTGGTGCTGCGCAGTCAGTTGCAGCGAATCCAGGATTCGCAGGATTTCCCCGAAGTTGCGGCCCGTGCTCATCGGATAGACGAGGATCAGCTTGATGTTCTTGTCGGGGCCGATGATGAACACATTGCGCACCGTCTGGTTGTCCACCGGGGTGCGGCCTTCAAAGCTCTCGCCAGCGCCAGCAGGCAGCATCCCATAGGCTTTCGAGATCGACAGGTCGGTGTCGCCGATCATTGGGTAATTGACGCGGTTGCCGGTTACTTTTTCGATGTCATCGCCCCACTCCTTGTGGCGGTCCACCGGGTCAACACTTAGGCCGATGATCTTGGCGTTGCGCTGGTCAAATTCTGGCTTCAGACCCGCCATGGTCCCCAGCTCGGTCGTGCACACCGGTGTAAAATCCTTTGGGTGCGAGAACAGGATACCCCAGGAATTGCCAAGCCAGTCATGGAAGCGGATACGGCCTTCGGTGGTTTCGGCTTCGAAATCAGGGGCAACGTCGCCCAGTTGCAGTGTCATGGTGTTCTCCTTGCGGTTTTCGCAATAGCGCCGCTCGTGCTGGCAGGGGCGCATCACGCGCCCAGCTCCACTAGCAGCATTACATACCAGAAATGATGATTTGGCGCCCTACGCGTCAACGAACGGTTGCCACGTTGGCGGCTCCGGAAACAAACGCTGTTTTACGCGGAGGGCGTTTCGAGAAACACGCCCCCCACCGTTGTCGCCTCAAGGCCCATAAAGCGCAACCGGCAGCCATGTCGCAATCCCCGGCGTGTACCAGAGCACGACGAGCGCCAGAAGCTGGATGACCACGAAAGGTATGATGCCTTTGTAGATTTCGACTGTGCGCACTTCGGGTGGCGCCACTCCGCGCAGGTAAAACAGTGCAAAACCAAATGGAGGCGTGAGGAATGAGGTTTGCAGGTTTATTGCCATCATCACGCCGAGCCAGACCGGATTGATCGGCTCGCCCGGCGCGATCTCCATCTGAAGCAGGATCGGCGCGACGATCGGCACGACGATGAAGATGATCTCCAGGAAGTCGAGGAAGAAGCCCATGATGAACATCACGAGCATAACCAGCAGCACCGCGCCGACCGCGCCGCCGGGCAGGTTTGCCAGGAAACTCTCGATCCACTCATCCCCGCCAAAGCCGCGAAACACCAGCGCGAACATACCCGCGCCGACCAGGATGATGAACACCATCGACGAGATCGTCAGCGTGGAGCGCATCACCAGCAGCAGCACCCGTTCGCCGCCCTTGTCGCGGCTCTGCCACGTGCGCCACGCCGCCAGCCCTACCCCCGCGAATAGCAGGGCCGTCAGCGCTATGGCCACGATGATCGCGATCATGTCGGACTGCGGGATCACTTCGCGCTGAAGCCGAAGATCGAAGGACGCGCTCAAGGCCAGAAGCAGGACAAGACTGACCCCCGCCGCGATCAGCAGCCCAGAGCGCCCCGGCAGCAGCTTGTAGCCCGCCAGCATCATCGCCCCGACCGCCCCGACGCCCGCGGCTTCTGTAGGCGAGGCCAGCCCGCCGAGGATCGAGCCGAGTACCGCAACGATGAGGATGATCGGCGCGAGCAGCACGCCCCCCAGATGGATAAGTTGCTCGCGCGGGTTGCGCCCGCTGTCCTCCATCTCCACGGCCGGCGCCATCTCGGGGCGCAGCCAGGTGATGACGAGTTGATAGAGCATGTACATGCCGACCAGCAGCAGCCCAGGAAAGAGTGCGCCCGCGAACAGGTCGTTCACCGAGACGGTGTCTGGCGCGAAGATGCCCATGTCAAACTGAGCCTGCTGATAGGCGGAGGAGAGCTGGTCGCCCAGAAGCACTAGCACGATGGAGGGCGGGATCACCTGCCCCAACGTGCCGGAGGCCGCGATCGTTCCGCAGGCGAAGGACCTGCTGTAGCCCCGCCGCAGCATGGTCGGCAGCGAGATCAGCCCCATGGTCACGACCGTTGCGCCGACAATGCCGGTCGAGGCGGCGAGCAGCGCGCCGACGATGCACACCGAAAAGGCCAGTCCGCCGGGCATTGCGCCGAACATCCGCCCCATATTGTCGAGCAGCTCCTCCGCGACCTTCGATCGCTCCAGCATCACACCCATGAACACGAACAACGGCACCGCCACCAGCACCTCGCTGCTCATCGTCTGGAAGATGCGCTGGGGAAAGGCGCTCAGGAAGCTCAGGTCGTATATGCCCAGCCCGTAGCCAATGAACGCGAAGGTGGCCGAGGTGCCAGCCAGCACGAATGCGACTGGAAACCCCGTGAGCAGCAGCCCAACGGTCGCCATGAACATGACCAGGCAGAGGACTTCAGGGTCCAGCAGGAAGCTCATTTCGCCGGTGCCTCCCTCATGGTCATGGTTGTTCCGCTCCGCCGGTTTGTTCCCATGTCATCGGCCCGGCCGAATAGCGCGGCCACCTCCTCATCAGGTACAAAAACGCCTTGATCGCGGTGGACAGAGCCTGCAACCCGACGAACAGCGCGAACGCCCAGATCACCGTCTTGTATAAGAAGATCAGCGGAAGGCCGGCCAGCTCGGTCGAGCCTTCCAGCACACGCCATGCGTTTATGACATAGCCCCAGGACAGCCAGACGGTCAGAATGCAAAGCGGTATGATGAACAGCACCGAGCCCAGGAGGTCTACCCAGGCTTTGTAGCGCTGGCTGGCTTCGCGGTAGAACACGTCGACCCGCACATGGCCATCATAGAGCAGCGTGTAACCCGCGCCGATCATGAACAGCAGGCCGTGCAGGTACCAGATCGACTCCGATAGCGCGGTGTTTGAAAAGGCGAACACATAGCGCAGGATCACCACGGCGAATTGGATCAGCACCATCGCGAATGCCGTCCAGGCGATCGCGTTGCCAACCCGGGTGTTGAGAGCGTCGATGGCGTTGGCGATCCGGTAAAGCGTATGCATCTGCGGCGCGCCTCGTCGCACGGCTTGGGCGGAGCGCGTCCGCCCGCCGCTTCGGATTTCGCATGACGGAAAGGGCGGCACGCCGACAGCGTGCCACCCGGGTCTCAAAGCTTAGCCTTCGGCCAACTCGCGCTTGCGCATGTAGGACTGATCCGACAGCCTCGACCACTCCAGAGCGATCTGGCGGAACGCCGTGTAGCTGTCATAGACCTTGCGGGTGGGGGCATCGGCGTTCGCAGTTTCAGCAAGCACATCCTTCGCCGCCTTGCCAGCCTGCACAAACACCTCGTCCGGCAACTCGCGGACCTTGACGCCGTGTTTGGTGACGAGTGTATTCAGCGCCTGAGAGTTGTTGGCGTTGAACTCTGCGAGACCAATATTGTTTTCCGCGACGGCGCTGGCCTGCAGCGCAGCCTGGTCGGTCGCCGACATGCTCTCGTAAAGCTCCCGGTTCACGCCGAGGCTGAGCGCGGTGCCCGGCTCGTGGAAGCCCGGATAGTAGTAGTTCTTCACGACCTTGTAGATGCCGAAGGCGAGGTCGTTGTAAGGGCCGACCCACTCGGTCGCGTCAATGGTGCCGGACTGCAGCGCCGGCAGGATTTCCGAGCCAGCCAGCGTTACCGGCGAGCCGCCAAGTGCACGGATCACGTCGCCGCCCAGGCCGGGAATGCGCATTTTTAGGCCCTTGAAGTCTTCCGCCGAGGTAATCTCATTCTTGAACCAACCCGCCATTTGGGAGCCGGTATTTCCGCACAGGAACGGCTTGACGTTGAAATCGGCCGCTAACTCGTCCCATAATTCCTGACCGCCGCCATGGTGGATCCAGGCATCCATCTCGTCCGGGCGGAAGCCGAACGGCACCGCCGCGAAGAACGAGAAGGCCGGCGTCTTGCCCTGAAAGTAGTATTCCGCCGAGTGATAGAGGTCAGCTGTGCCTTCCTGCACGGCGTCCTGCGTCTTCAGCGCGGGAACCAGCTCGCCGCCGCCATAGATGCGGATCTTGTAGCGGCCCTCTGTAGCGGCCTCGAAACGCCGCGCGAAGCGCTCTGGCGCGGTGCCAAGGCCCGGAAAGCCTTTCGGCCAGGACATGACCAGCTTCAGCTCCTTGACGCCCTGTGCAATCGCGGGCGCGGCAATCGCAGACGCGGCCGTCGCGCCGGCGGCGACGCCGGTTGTCTTAAGAAACGAACGACGATCCATCAAAGCTCTCCTTAGCTCCTCCACCAACAGTTGACCGCGGGCGGCCAGTCGATTTGCAGCCTGTTTATGCGGCCGGGGCCAACAGGTCTGCGAAACCGGACAGGGAGTTAATGACAGTTAAGGGCCGGGCAGGCAAGTGTTCGCGAGCGTGGGAGAAGCGGTTGACTTGGCAAACGGCGAGGCCGAAATGCGCCGCGCCGGCGGCGTCCCAGCCATTGGCGGAGACAAAGCCAATCTGGGCTGGGGCGAGGCCAAAGGCGTTGACGGCAAGCTGATAGGTGCGTGGATCGGGCTTGTAGACCCTGACCTGATCGACGGACAAAACGTGATCGAGCAGATGGTTGATACCGGCATGGGCGACGGCCTGTTCAAGCATGTCCGGCGACCCGTTGGACAGGATCGCGGTGGCGATCCCGCGCTCATGCAGCGCCTGGAGGGTGGGCGCCGCATCGTCATAGGCGTCGAGATCGCGGTAGAGCGCCAGCAGCTTGTCGCGCAGGCCTTCTTTGTCGATGCCGTGAGCCTCCAGCGCATGGTCGAGCGCGTCGCGTGTCACCTGCCAGAAGTCTGCGTAATCACCCATCAGGCTACGCAGCCAGGTATATTGAACTTGCTTCTGCCGCCAGAGTTCCGAGACCAGCGCCGCGCTTGGCCCGATTTCGCCGGCGAGCCGGGCTGTCGGCGCGTGAACATCAAAGAGCGTACCGTAGGCGTCGAACGCGACCGCCTTCAGACCAGATAGGGATGAGGTAGGCTCGCTCATCTTGCGATCTTCGCTCCATTGATGGCCAAGCGATTACACCCGGCGTGGCGCGTTTGAGGCAATGCCTACAACTCTAAAACGGCCGGACCGGCCCCAGCGAGGCTGCGAACAGCACGACGCCCAGAATCATCACGACGAAGCCGCCGCCAAGCGCTGCTGCCGTCTGCACGCGCTCGGCCCACACCGAGCCCGGCCCGCCTGCACGCGCCGCCAACTCCCGCGAGCCGACCGCGGCCGCCGCCAGCCCCGACACCGTGATCGCCGTGCCGAGCGACATGGCGAAAGTCGAGAGGATGCCAGCCCATAACATGCCCTGGGTGAGCGCAAACACGAGCACGAGGATCGCGCCGGTACACGGCCGCACGCCGACCGCCAGCATTATCGCCGCTGCGCTGCGCCACGACCAGTTGCCCTGCAGCGCGCCAGGATCTGGCATATGCGCGTGGCCACACCCGCAATCCTTGCCGTGGGAATGGTCCTGAACCCGTTTGCGCCACATGCGCCGCACCGCTGCAAATACCATCACCGCGCCGATGATAGCCACCAGGGCGTAGCTGAAGGTCTCCAGCTCTCCCACTTTCTGGCGAATGCTCATGCCTGCCGCATTGAGAGCAATGGCCATGACCCCGACCAGCACGATGGCCGAGAACGCCTGCACGATGGACGATCCAAATGCGAGGATGATGCCGCGCCGCGCGGTGCGCTCATTCGCCAGCGCGTAGGAAGAGATCACCGCCTTGCCGTGGCCGGGACCGATCGCGTGAACTACGCCGTAAAAGAAGCTGATGAGCACGAGCGCCAGCCCGGCGGAAAAGGCGCGCTCCTGCTTCAGCGTGCGAACACCGCCAGCGAGTTCGCGGTAAAGCTGCTGCTGCGTTTGCTGAACCCACGTCCAGAATCGGCTGAAGAGCCCAGGGGCTTCCCGCGGCGCTGGCGCAGCGCCGGGCGGCGTGCTTGTGCCAAAAGGGTTTTGCGCGCCGTCCGCCTGCGCAAGGATCCGTTGGCCGCTGTCATCGGCCATGCCATCCGATGGATAAACTGCGCACAGCACGGCCACCAGCAGTAATGCGACCAACCTGCCTGTCGATCTGCGAAAGTCCACCATCGTGCTGCCCGTGATATTTTATGACGCTGGTTTGCACCGCAGCGCAACGTCCTGCGCGAACTGCGCGCCCCAGTCCTGCGCCGGATCAAGTGTGTCGAAGAAGGCTTCGCCCAGCGTCTGCGTGGTTGTGGAGGCGGCGGGCGCGTCGGCGATATCGGTGGTGCAACCCGCGGGAACGTTGCCCGCCAGTTTCACTGGCTGCTCCTCGGCGAGGCTGAAGGAGACAAAGAATGTGGGGTCGTAAACCGAGAAGCTGAACTGCCCGGCCTTGTCCGCCGGCACCGGCTCGGCCAGCGGCAGCGTAAAATGCAAGGTAAGCAGCGCGCCGTCATAGACCAGGTCGTAGTCGACTGGATCGTTCCTGATCAGCGTCTCATCGCCGAGTTCGGCGAAGGTGAAATAGTCGAAATCGCCCAGGCTTTCGATGTTCGTGCGCGCCAGCGGCTCAAGCTCGGCGGCGCTGTATTCGCCGTCGCCGTCAACGTCCATGCCCTGCAACGCGAAGGCCGTGTAGAACTCGTCAAAAACCCACTGGTGCCGAAAGCCTGTGATCGCACCGGCCTCGTCGAACAGCACTTTGGTCTCGACGCTCACCCAGACATGGGGGTGCGCATGGGCGGGCACTGATGCCAGCAGCATCGCCAGCACGGTACCCGATGTCAGACATCGCCAGATCGCCATGTGTCACATTCCTCGATTCATGGTCTGCTTGGCGCGACTTTTTGTCGACATTGGGTCGAGATTTACAGCGCGCCTGCGCTTCTGCGGCTGCGCCAGTAAATGCCTGCTGCGGCCGCCAGGGCGAGGATGAAAGGCACCGCGAGGATAACAAGCGCATAATCGTTAACGAACGCTTGCAATCCGCTAATCCGCTGCCCGAGCAGATATGCGCCGCCCGCCCAGACGAGCGCCCACAGCCCGCTGCCGGTCAGATTGGCAACCAGGTACGCCGGCCACGACATGTTCGCAGCGCCCGCCGCGACGCCCTTAACCTGTCGAAGAAACGGGAAAAACTGCGCGAAGAACACCAGTTTCATGCCATTGCCGCGCAGTCGCTGTTGTGTCTCCTCAATGCGTGCGGGTGTGATCCGCAACCGGTGTCCGTATCGCTTCAGCGCTGGCAATCCACCATAACGTCCAACGGCATAGGCGATAATGCCGCCCGCCGCCCCACCGAGCCAGCCGGCCAGAATGACATGCCAGACCCAGAAGGATTGTGATGTCGCTAGCAGCGCGGCGATGACGAGGAGCGTTTCCGCCGGTGTCGGCCCGCCAATCTTTTCCAGAAGCACGCTGGCGAAAACGGTAAATGCCCCGTACTCATAGAGGAAGGGCTCGATCGATGAGAGATCGGCGGCGATCAACTTGCAGTTTCCTTCCTGTTGGTGCGCGGCGCGCGAGCCGGCAGGTGCACACCTATAGAGCGGTAGGGCACAACACCGCACAGAAAAAGATATCTCAGTGGAGAATTGCAATGTCGTTGTTCAGCGCGCCGGCGGTCTATCATGCGACTTCGGCGCTTGCGGCACGTTCGGAAGCAGTAGGTTATCCGGCGTGACGATCACGCCGCCCTCCATTAGAACATGCCGGGAGCGCTTTTTCGCTTTTCCGCCACACGCCTCAGCGCGGCGTGACAAAACCAAGCAATTTTGCGCAAAAACTTCCGGGAAAGATGATCTTAAGCCCTTAAAAATGCTGGTGCTGCTGGTGAGAATTGAACTCACGACCTCTCCCTTACCAAGGGAGTGCTCTACCCCTGAGCTACAGCAGCTCTAGGACAGTGAATAAGTCAGGAAGCGCCTTGGGGCAAGGGGGGAAAGCGCGTGCGCACGGGTTTCGCCGGGCCAAGCCCGCCGCTATGCTCTGACACGCTGATAATGCTACTGTCACGATATGGCAGACGATGCAAAAGACCCACCCAGCGGGCAAAGCGATCGTGAGGCCCGGCTCGCAGCGGCTCTTCGCGCCAACCTGCGCAGGCGCAAGGCTCAGGCCCGCGCGCGGCGCAGCGGCGAACGTCAAACTCCGGGCGGACGCGACGAACAGGACTGATCTGCGAACAATACATTTGACAAGTGGCGCGGCCTGACTGATGGCGGAGTGAGTGCGCCCAAACACGGCTTTGCGGCAGACCGCGCGTATGCGGTCGAGTGGACATACTATGCTGGCCAATGTCGCTCCAATTTCGGCACTGTTGCTCGGCGTCGCACTGCTGCAGCTCGGCAACGGGCTACAGGGCACGCTGTTGCCTATTCGCGCGCAAGAGGAGGCGTTCACGCAGCTAGAGCTGGGCGCGCTGGGCTCGGCCTATTTCTTCGGTTTTGTCGCCGGCTGTTATTTTGGCCCCTGGCTGGTACGCAATTCGGGCCATATCCGTACGTTTACAGCTATGGTGGCGCTGTCATCTGCGCTGGTGCTGACCCATCCTCTGATCGTCGATCCGGCGTTCTGGCTGATCGTGCGCGCCGGGTCCGGGGCATGTTTCGCCATTCTCTATATGGTTATCGAAAGCTGGCTCAATGCGCGCTCATCCAATGCGACGCGCGGTCTGATCTTTGCGTTCTATGCTGTGGTCAGCTTCGGGACGCTGGGCGTGGGTCAGCTTCTGCTCGCGTTGGACAACCCCAACGGTTTTCCGCTTTTCCTCTACGCTTCGATCCTTGTGTCCATCGCAGCCGTGCCCGTAGCGCTTTCGCGATCGCCGCAGCCTGAAACTATCGAATACATTCACATTCGCTTTCGCCATCTTTATCGGATTTCGCCCGTTGGCATGGCGGGCAGCTTCATCGTTGGCGCTGCGAACGGCGCGGTGTGGGCACTGGCCCCGATCTTCTTCGGCGGGGGCGCCGCGAGCACGCAAGACATCGCCGTTTTCATGAGCGTGTTGATCCTGTTCGGCGCGATCGGGCAGTGGCCGTTGGGCATGATATCTGACCGGATGGACAGGCGGCTGGTGATCGGTGCAGCCGCATTTCTCTCAGTCCTGGCGGGCATCGCGATGAGCCTGTTGGCGACTGAGCCTGGGCGGCTGGCCCTGGCGTTGACAGGCATTTTCGGCTTCTTGTCGTTTCCGCTTTATATGCTTTGCGTGGCTCACACAAATGACTGGGTTGAGCACGACGGCTTTGTCGAAGCGGCGAGCGGGTTATTGCTGATCTGGGGCGCGGGCGCGGTGATCGGGCCCTTAATCGCTTCGAACGTGATTGCGGCGGTTGGCCTTGGAGGGCTGTTTTATACAACGGCCGCGCTACACGCCGTGCTGCTCGCCTTCACCGTCTACCGCATGAATCAGCGTGAAGCGCGCTCGGCCGACGAGCGCGGTGAGTTCATCGACGCGGTGCGGGTGGGCCAGACCGTCTCAACCGTCGATCCGCTCACTCACACCGAGGAGCTGAAATCCGAAGATGAGCCGCTGCCCCCGGCGGGCGCTCCGGCGGCAGGTTAACCACAGGTTGCGGCGCGCAGGCCTTGCAGTTAGAAAAGGCTGTACCCGAAATTCATCTGTGATAACTTGGAGGTTTATCCCCGCTTATAAATTCTAAGGGTTTTGGGGATGACAGTGCTGCGTTAGCGTGAACGCCTTGGGGCAAACTTTACGGCGATCTGGGTTTTCAAACGGGGGAAATCCGATGGATATGCTTCACGCGGGCGCTGTGGCGGGCGGCGCGATCACCAATAAAGTCGAAATCAATGGGCTCGACTGCCCGCTGGAGGTGCGGCGATCGCCGCGGGCTACGCGACTTTCTTTGAAAGTCAGCCATACGCGCCGTACGGCGATTCTGACGCTGCCGCGCCGGGCGCGCATAGAGGACGCAGGCGATTTCGTCGCGCGGCATCTGGATTGGCTGCGCGATCAGACGCAAAAGCTGCCGCAGCCGGTGCCATTGAAATGTGGCGCAGTAATTCCGCTGCGCGGCATGGCCCACAAGGTCGAGTTCATTGGCCTGGTTCGGGCGGAGAATGTCGTCGCGCTCGAAGGGAGTGGTCACGGCGTGTGGCAGGGCTACTGGGCCGATCGGGATACGGGCGTTGCGCGGCTGCCGCGCTTGCGGGTCAGCGGCGAACCAGACCATGCGCCGCGTCGTCTGGCAGATTGGCTGAAGGGGCAGGCGCGCGCGGACCTGTCGCAGCGGGTGGCGCATCATGCGGGCGTGCTAGGCGTCGCGCCCAAGCGGATTAGCGTGCGGGACCAGTCCACGCGTTGGGGATCATGTTCTTGCAGCGGGTCGCTGTCGTTTTCCTGGCGGCTGATTTTCGCGCCCGGCTTCGTGCTGGATTACGTCGCCGCGCACGAGGTGGCGCATCTGCGCGAGATGAACCACGGCCCGCGCTTTTGGAGGCTCGTACGCGACACCATGCCGGAGATGAACGCCGCGCGGCGATGGCTCCGCGAATATGGCGCTGAACTCCACCGCTTCCAGGTCTGACAGCCTGTCCGCACGCCGCCCGCCGAGGCGGCGCTTTTGATTCTAG
>CAYVFK010000018.1:0-18535 GCA_964450925.1 uncultured Hyphomicrobiaceae bacterium
CGCCACCATGATGATCATGGGCGAGGTTTGCACTCGCGCGTGCGCCTTTTGCAACGTCACAACGGGTCGGCCCGCACCGCTCGACCCCGACGAGCCGGCACATGTTGCCGAAGCTGTGGGTGCGCTGGGCCTCAACCATGTCGTGATTACCTCGGTGGATCGCGACGATCTTGAAGATGGCGGGGCAGGGCACTTCGCGGCCGTGATCCGCAGGCTCCGCGAGACCGCGCCGGGGACCACGATCGAGGTGCTGACGCCGGATTTCTTGCGCAAGGACGGCGCGCTGGAACAGGTCATCGAGGCGCGGCCCGACGTGTTCAACCACAATCTGGAGACCGTGCCGTCTCTCTATCTTACCATCCGCCCCGGCTCGCGGTATTTCCATTCTCTGCGCCTGCTGCAACGCGCCAAGGAACTTGACCCGCAGATGTTCACGAAATCCGGTCTGATGGTCGGTCTGGGCGAGACGCGCAACGAGCTTTTGCAGGTGATGGACGATCTGCGCAGCGCCGAGGTGGATTTCCTCACGATCGGCCAGTATCTCCAGCCCACCCGCAAGCACGCCGCCGTTGAGCGTTTCGTCCCGCCGGAGGAGTTCGCCGCGCTGGAGCGCACGGCTTACGCTAAGGGGTTCGGAATGGTCTCGGCCAGCCCGCTGACGCGCTCTTCTTATCACGCGGGCGATGACTTCGAGCGGCTGCGCGCCACGCGCCAGGCGGCCAGTGCGGGAGCGCCTGCGCCATGATGCATTTCCGCACGACCCGCCGGGTCGCCCATTCCGCTGACAACATGTTTGCGCTCGTCGCAGATGTGGAGCAGTACCCGGCGTTCGTGCCGTTGTGCGAGCGGCTTGTGCTGAAGGAGCGGGAGCAGCACGAGGCGGGCGACGTGCTCGTGGCGGAGATGACGGTCGCGTATCGCTTCTTGCGCGAATCCTTCGTCACGCGGGTCACGCTACGGCCGGATCAGCGGCATATCCTGGTCGAATACGTCGACGGGCCGTTCAGGTTTCTGGAAAACCGCTGGAGTTTCACGCCGGTCGGCACACATAGCTGCGAGATCGGTTTCGACCTTGCCTACGAGTTTCGCTCGCGTGCGCTGCAGATGTTGATGGGCCAGATGTTCGACCGCGCCTTCCGCAAATTCGTGGGTGCTTTTGAAGCACGGGCGGACCATATTTACGGCAAGGCCGACCGTTACGTGCGCGGTGAAAACGTCTAGTCCTTTGACCCTTGAGCGAGTTGTAACAGCCGGTCAAGCGCCACTGCGACAGTGCGCTCACGCACGACATTGCGACCGACATTGCCGAATTCATGGCGCTCCACCGTGACCTGAGACCCATCTGAAGTTTTGCGCGCGCTGCCGATGAACACGAGGCCGACCGGCTTGTCCGCTGAGCCACCGCCAGGCCCTGCCACGCCCGTAATGCTCACCGCCAGATCGACCGGCGCGCGCGCCAGCACCCCCTCGGCCATCGCGCGTGCAACCGGCTCCGACACCGCGCCATAAGCGGCCAGCAGGTCGGCATCAACGCCGAGCATCTCGATCTTCGCGCCATTCGAATATGTGATAAAGCCGCGTTCGAACACGCTGGATGAGCCAGGCACAGCCGTCAGATACGCCGAGAGCAGCCCGCCCGTGCAGGATTCCGCCGTGCCGATCATCAGCCCGCGTTCCTTGCAAAGCTCGATCAGCGCGCGTGCCTGTTCGGTCCGCTGACCGTCTAGCATGGCTCGTCTCCGTCTGCCGGGAGCGCCACGCTCGCCGTGGCCATCGCCGCGATCCCCTCTCGGCGGCCGGTAAAACCCAGCCTCTCGCTGGTGGTTGCCTTCACGCTGACCCGAGTGATCGGCAGCCCGAGGATCTCGGCGATCGCCGCGCGCATCGTTTCGCGGTGCGGGCCGATCTTCGGTTCCTCACAGATGAGCGTGACATCTGCATTGGCGATGCGTCCGCCGCGCCGCGTGACCTGTTCGGCCGCATGCTCCAGGAAGACACGCGACGCTGCGCCGCGCCATTGCGGGTCCGAGGGGGGGAAATGCGCGCCGATGTCGCCCGCGCCGACTGCGCCCAGGATCGCATCGGTGAGCGCGTGAAGGCCGACATCCGCATCGGAATGACCCGAAAGCGCCCGTTCATGCGGGATCGGCACGCCGCACAGCCAGACGGTGTCGCCCGGGCCGAAAGCGTGCACATCGAAGCCGCTACCCACCCGCGTCTCGCTCGGTTGCGCTATCAGGCTCTCGGCCAAGGCTATGTCCTCTCGGCTGGTGATCTTCAGATTGCGCTGCGAACCCAGCGCCAGTGCGACGGGCATCCCCGCCCATTCGGCGATGCTTGCATCATCGGTGAAGGTCCCCCCCGTTGCGGCAGCCTGCTCATGCGCGCTGCGGATCGCCTCATAGGCAAAGCCTTGTGGGGTTTGCGCGCGCCACAGGCCTGTACGGTCCACCGTGACTTCGATCAGACCATTCTGGCCGCGCTTGAGCGTATCGGCAACGGGGACAGCGGCGATGCTTGCGCCATGTTCACGTACCCCATCGATGACATTAGAAACCACCTCAGGCGGCGTCAAAGGGCGCGCCGCATCATGGATCAGCACGATCCCCGGCGCGTCGGTTTCCAACGCCCGCAAGCCATGCAGGACGGAGAGCTGCCGCTCCGCGCCACCTGGTACTGGCTCCATTAGCTTGGTGCTCTTGGCGGCCATCTCGCGCACCGCAGCCTCGTACAAATCACGGTGCTCCTGCGCGATCACGGCCAGCACTCGGTCCACCCGAGGATGTGCGCAGAACAGCCCCAATGTGCGCGTCAACACCATTTGGCCTGCAAGGCGCGCATATTGCTTCGGCGGCGCACCTGGCGCGGCGGCGCGAGTTCCGCGCCCGGCTGCGACAATTAACGCGGCGGTACTCAATCTGCGTGCACCTCTCATCTTTAAGGCCGCAACTTAGGCCCGCTCCCGTTGATTGCCAACGGATTTGTCGGTGGGCGAAAGCAAGTGAGGGCGGCGTGAGAACATTTGTTCTTCAAGTTGCCTATTGAATAAGCGGGCTATTGATGTGCATAATTTCGCAGCACTCACAGGAGTAAGATGGTGGACACGGCGATCCAGATCGGCAATTTGAGATTGCACAACAGCGTGCTACTCGCGCCGATGTCCGGCATTACGGACTGGCCGTTCCGTGTGACGGCGCAGGCGTATGGCGCGGGGCTGGTCGTGTCGGAGATGGTGCAAGCACAATATCTCGCTGATCGCAAGCCGGATGTCTTGCTGCGCGCGGAGGGCCGCGGTATCGCGCCTTTCGCCGTTCAGCTTGCCGGGCGAGACCCCTACTGGATGGGCGAGGCGGCGCGGTTGGCCCAGGACATGGGCGCCGACCTCATCGACATCAATTTCGGCTGCCCGGCCCGCAAGGTGACAAACGGGCTATCGGGTTCCGCGCTGATGCGCGAGCCGGAGCTGGCGCTCAAGCTGATCGAGGCGGTTATCGGCGCGGCGCGCGTGCCGGTCACGGTGAAGATGCGCATGGGCTGGGACCATGACAGCCTGAACGCCCCGGAACTCGCGCGCGCGGCTTACGATGCCGGCGTGCAGATGATCACCGTGCATGGGCGTACCCGTTGCCAGTTCTATAAGGGTACAGCCGATTGGGGCTTCGTCCGCCGGGTAAGAGCGGCTGTGCCCATCCCGGTGATCGTCAATGGCGATATCGGCTCTGTGGCGGATGCTCGCGAGTCGTTGCGGCGCTCTGGCGCGCAAGGCGTCATGATCGGGCGCGCAGCGATTGGTCGGCCCTGGCTTCTCGGTGAGGTCGTCGCCGGCTTGAATGGCAGGGCAGCCCCAGCGCAATCGCCGTGGGAGCGCGCGTCGCAGGTTGCAGCGCATTACGAGCGCGCCATCTCGCATTTCGGCAAGTCGCCGGGCGTGCGCTGCGCGCGCAAGCATGTCGCGGGTTATATTGACAACGCCCCCGCGCCGGAGGGTCGGCGGGCGCGGGCGCGCGCCAACCTGATGAGCGAAACCGATCCGAACCGCGTGCGCGACGCGCTGGTGGCGCTGTACGCCGAACCGTTGACGGAGCTGGCCGCATGAAAGCGCAACAGCTGGCTGACCTGCCGGAACAGGGGCGCGCGGAGCCCGAGCGCTTCACCGATTATGAAGCGCTGCTGAACGCTATGCCCCACCCAGTGCTGGTGCTCGGCCGTGAGAACGCGGTCGTGGCCGCGAACTTCCCCGCAGAAGTATTCTTCGGCGCCAGCGAGACGGTTCTGCGCCGGCGCACGGCTGATGATCTGGTCGCTTTCTCGTGTCCGCTGCTCGCGCTGATCCGTCAGGTCCGCCAGACGCGCGCGACGGTGAACGAATACGGCGTCGAACTCACGATGCCTGACGGCGCGAAGGACCGTGTCGTGGACGTGTTCGCAGCGCCGCTGCTGGAGCATAGCGGTCTGGTGATGGTCATGCTCCAACAGCGCAGTATGGCCCAGATGATCGAGCGCCAGCTCACTCATCGCGGGGCGGCGCGCTCGGTTTCAGGAATGGCGGCGGTGCTCGCGCATGAGATCAAGAACCCGCTATCGGGCATCCGCGGCGCGGCGCAACTGCTCGAAGCCGGCGCACAGCCAGAGGACCAGGGGCTTGCCCAACTGATCTGCGACGAAACTGAGCGCATCTGCGGGCTGGTGGAGCGCATGGAGGTGTTCGGCGACGAGCGCCCGCACAAGAGCGAGCCGATCAACATTCACACAGTGCTCGATCATGTCATGCGCATCGCCGAAAGTGGGTTTGCGCGACATATCAAGTTCGTTCAAGCCTATGACCCGTCGCTACCGCCGGTGCCCGGCAATCGAGACAAACTGATTCAGGCGACCCTCAATCTCGTCAAGAACGCCGCCGAGGCGATCGGCCCGAACCGCGCCGACGGCCAAATCACGCTGGCCACGGCCTTCCGACCGGGCATCCGCCTCACGCTGCCAAATTCCAGCACGCGCGTCAGCCTGCCGCTGGAGATCAGCGTGATCGACAACGGCCCCGGCGTGCCCGAGGAAATCCGCAGCTACCTGTTCGACCCGTTCGTCACGACCAAGCCGAAGGGCACCGGCCTCGGCCTCGCGATGGTGGCCAAGATCGTCGGAGACCACGGCGGCGTCATTGAATGCGACAGCGAACAGCGCCAGACCGCCTTCCGTCTCCTGATGCCCATGCACCACGAGGCCAGGCGCGCTCGCCAGACAAATGAGCGAAAGGACCCATGAGCCACGGCAATATTCTGATCGCGGATGACGATGCAGGCATCCGCACAGTCGTCAATCAGGCGCTTGCGCGCGCTGGATACAGTCCGCGGGCCACGGGCAACGCCGCGACGCTGTGGAACTGGGTGAGCCAGGGCGAGGGTGATGTCGTCATTACCGACGTGATCATGCCGGACGAAAACGCCTTCGACCTGATCCCCCGCATCAAGAAGCTGCGGCCCGAACTGCCGATCATTGTCATGAGCGCGCAGAACACCTTCATGACGGCTGTCACGGCAGCGGAGCGAGGGGCTTATGAATACCTGCCAAAACCCTTCGATCTGAAGGAGTTGGTCGCAGTCGTCACCCGCGCGCTGAAAGAGCCGAAAAAGCCCTCCGCGATGTCAGCGCATTCGCCGGACGAGCAACTTCCGCTTGTCGGACGCTCGGCGGCCATGCAGGACGTCTATCGCGTGATGGCGCGGTTGACCCAGACCGATCTGACCGTGTTGATCACCGGCGAGTCCGGAACCGGCAAGGAGCTGGTGGCCCGCGCGCTGCACGACTATGGCCGCCGGCGCAACGGACCGTTCGTGGCGATCAACATGGCGGCAATCCCGCGCGAGCTGATAGAATCGGAGCTGTTCGGCCACGAGAAGGGCGCGTTCACGGGCGCGCATGCCCGCTCGGTCGGGCGCTTCGGCCAGGCGGATGGCGGCACGCTGTTTCTCGATGAAATCGGCGACATGCCGATGGAGGCGCAGACGCGGCTTTTACGCGTGCTGCAAGAAGGCGAATACATGCCTGTGGGCGGGCGAACGCCCATCCGCACCGACGTGCGCATCGTCGCGGCCACCAACAAATCGCTGGATGCGCAAATCGCGCAGGGGCAATTCCGCGAGGATTTGTATTATCGGCTGAATGTGGTGCCGCTGCGCGTGCCGCCGCTGCGCGAGCGCGCAGAAGATGTGCCCGACCTGGTTCAGCACTTCCTCTCGGCGGGGGAGAAACGCGGGCTGGCGCCAAAGACGATCCAGCCCGAGGCGATGGGGCTTTTAAAGCGCTATCACTGGCCGGGCAATGTTCGGGAGCTGGAAAACCTCGTTCATCGGCTCGCAGCCCTCTACGCACAGGATGAAATCACCGCGGATGTTGTCACTGCCGAGTTGCCGGATGCAGGCGGCGGTGGGTCGGGCGGGACAGCCGAGGATGCCAGCCTGTCCGCTTTCATGGACCGCTATCTGACCGGTTATTTCGCCCAGTTTGGCGAGGATCTTCCCCCTTCCGGCCTTTACGAACGAATCATCACAGAAGTCGAGCAACCGCTCATCAGCGCGGCGCTCGCCGCCACCGGCGGCAACCAGATCAAGGCGGCGGCGCTGCTTGGCCTCAATCGCAACACGCTGCGCAAGAAGATTCGCGAACATGATATCCGCCTGATCCGCTCGCTCGCCTGACTGCGGCTGGACGAGCAGATTGCGGCGCAACCCGCCCGGACACGCCAAGGCATTAACCGACGTGGGCGCTCAAAAATTGTCGGTCGGAGGGGGTGGAGGGGCAAATCTGCCACATTTTTTGCCGATTTGGCTGTCACCTATGTTCTCAAATTGCAACATTGTTGCTCCCTGTCATCGTCTCGTCGCGTTTTCAGTTTCTCCGTGAAGAGCGCGCCGCGTGGGTGTTCCGCGCGACACAGCGGCACTGGAAGGTTGAAGCATGAGCTGCGTGCGCCACCAGCGCGGACCTGATGTGCTTGGTCATGGCCTTGGGCTGAACATGTTTTCGCGCGAGGCGCGAAAGCCGTGCGCGGAGACCTGCGCATGAGCGTCGCGCGCCCGGAAGATCAGGCATCCGTGCTGCGCGCGAGTGAGCCGAACAAGCGCTCGGGTCTGAACAGGCGGCGGATCGGCCTCGTGATCGTTTGCCTGGCGCTACTGTCTGGTTTCTCGACCTATCTCATCCTCACCGGCTTGACACCGATCGTTCCCACGCACGGCATTGTCGTCAGTATGCTGCTGGCGAACGGCCTGCTGATCTCGGCGATGCTCGCCATGGTCGGCTGGCAGCTTCTTGGGCTGTGGCGCGCGCGCAAGCAACAGGCGGCTGCGGCGCGGCTGCACACGCGGATCGTGGGGCTGTTCAGCGTCATCGCATTAATGCCGGCGATGCTGCTGGTCATCTTCGCCACGCTCTCGCTCGACCGCGGCCTCGACAACTGGTTTTCGACCCGCATCCAGTCGATCATCGCCAACTCGATCGACGTGGCCAGCGCCTATGTCAACGAACAGGGACAGGTCATCCGCTCCGACGCGCTCGGCATGGCGCGCGAACTGGAATCCTCGGTGCAACTCCTGTCGGAAGACCCCCAAGCGTTCGAGCAGTTTCTGACAGCGCAGGCCGCCCTGCGCGCCATCCCCGTGGCTTACGTGATTAATCAGCAGCGCGAACCGCTGGCCGAGGCAACCAGCCGGAGCGAGATCGGCTACAAGCGGCCGCCGAGCCAGGCGCTGGACGCCGCCGATGACGGCCGCATTGTCGAATTGGCGCTACAGTCGGACGGCGCGGTCGGGGCACTGACCAAGATCGCGGGAACTGACGACACCTATCTTTACGTGATCCGTCCGGTCAACCCCAAGGTGCTCGGCCATCTGCGAACCACGCGCGCCAATGCTGCGGAATACAGCCAGCTTGAACAGCGCCGTGCGGGCATCCAGGTGGCTTTCGCGGCGATGTTCATCTCAATCTCGCTGACCTTTCTGCTCGCGGCAATCTGGGCGGGTTTGTGGTTCGCGGACCGTCTCGTTGCGCCAATCCGCCAGCTCATCGATGCAGCCTATGCCATCTCGCAGGGCAATCTTGACGTCGCCGTGCCGCCGGCGAGCAAGAAGGAAGACGATGTCGGCAAGCTCAGTACGGCCTTCAACCGCATGACCGCCGATTTGCGCGCGCAGCGCAATGAGCTGGTCAACGCCAACCTTCAGCTAGACGACCGCCGCCGCTTCACCGAGGCCGTGCTGTCTGGCGTGACGGCCGGCGTGATCGGGCTGGAGCGCCGCGGAAAGGTGACGCTTGTGAATCGCTCTGCGCTGGAACTGTTGCAGATGAAAGAGGACGGTCTCGTCGGCAAGCCCCTTGAAAAGACACTCCCTGAATTCGCCGAACTGATGGGCGAGGCGAAGAAGCAGGGCAAAAAGCCTGTCCAGACGCATATCAAGCTTCTGCGCGAGGACGGTGAGCGCAATTTCGCGGTGCGCGTCACGCGTGAGGCATCGCGGGACAAGGATTACGGCTTCGTTGTCACCTTCGATGACATTACCGAACTCGTCGTCGCCCAACGCACCTCGGCCTGGGCAGACGTCGCGCGGCGCATCGCCCATGAAATCAAGAACCCGCTGACGCCCATCCAGCTTTCCGCCGAGCGCATCCGCCGCCGCTATGGCGATCAGATCGAGGGCGACCGGGAAGTTTTCGATCGCTGCACCGAAACCATCGTGCGCCATGTGGGCGACATCCGGCGCATGGTCGACGAATTCTCCGCCTTCGCGCGGATGCCCAAACCCGTGATCGAAGCGCATGATGTGAACGACGTGGTCCGCGAAGCTCTGGTTTTGTTCCAGATGAGCGAATCGGAGATCACCTACGTCCTTGAAGTCGCAGACCAACCAGCCATTGCCAACTGCGACCGCCGCCTGCTTGCCCAGGCGATGACCAATCTCATCAAAAACGCGAGTGAGGCCGTCGAGGCCGCTGCTCAGGCACAGCGCGAAGCTGGCCGCGACCATGCCGGCCGGGTGACCGCCCGCGTGACGGTGCAGGACCAAACGGTTGTGATCGAGGTGATCGACAACGGCTGCGGGCTGCCGAAGGAAGACCGCCACCGCCTGATCGAACCCTATGTGACCACTCGGCAAAAAGGCACGGGGCTCGGCCTCGCGATCGTGCAGAAAATCGTCGAGCAGCATCAAGGAACTCTGGAACTTGGCGACGCTCCTACGGAGGGAACGGCCGATCCTGACGAACCACGGGGGGCGCGGGTCAGCATCACGCTTCCGCTGGGCGAAGGAAGCAACGCTACCGGGGATGCAAGTTCGGAGTCTTCATTACAACGCGGAGCGCGCAAGATCGTGCGCGAGAAGCAGGGAGCCTCTCATGGGATCTGACCTTTTGATTGTCGATGACGAAGCCGATATCCGCGAGCTGGTCTCCGGCATTCTGGAAGACGAGGGCCACACGACCCGCCTCGCGGCCAACAGCCAGGAAGCCCTGAGCGCAATAGAAGAACGCAAGCCCTCGCTGGTGATCCTCGATATCTGGCTCCAGGGCAGTCAGCTCGATGGGCTCGAAATCCTGTCTCGCGTGAAGGCGCAACACCCGGATCTGCCCGTCGTCATCATATCGGGCCATGGCAACATCGAAACCGCTGTCACCGCCATCAAGCGCGGCGCTTACGACTATATCGAAAAGCCGTTCAAGGCAGACCGGCTCGTGCTCGTGACCCAGCGTGCGCTCGAAAACTCCAAACTCAAGCGCGAGAATCGCGAACTGAAGGAGAGGAGCGTCGTCAGCTTCGATCTTGTCGGCAAGTCGACCGCAATCAATCAGCTTCGCCAGGCGATCGACCGCGTTGCGGCGACCAATAGCCGGATCATGATCACCGGGCCATCCGGCTCGGGCAAGGAATTGACCGCGCGGGTGCTGCATGCCCATTCGCATCGTTCGGGCGCGCCGTTCGTGGCAGTGAATGCTGTCGCGATGGCGCCTGACCGCGTCGAGATCGAGTTTTTCGGAACCGAAGCCAATGGCGCCGCGCCGCGAAAGGTCGGCGCGCTGGAGGAGGCGCATGGCGGCACGCTTTATATTGACGAAGTCGCCGATATGCCGCTGGAGACCCAGGGCAAGCTCCTGCGCGTGCTGGTAGAGCAAAAATTTCAGCGCGTCGGCGGCGGTCCGAAGGTGCATGTCGATGTGCGGATCGTCTCTTCAACTTGCCGCGACCTGCATAGCGAAATGAGCGCCGGGCGCTTCCGCGAGGACCTTTATCACAGGCTCAATGTGGTGCCGCTGACAGTGCCGGGACTGGTTGAGCGGCGTGACGACGTGCCGCTGTTGGTCAACCATTTCGTGGAGCAGATCAGCATTGCCACTGGGCTCCCGCCGCGCCGGGTGGGCGATGACGCAATGGCCGTGCTCCAGTCGCAGGACTGGCCGGGCAATGTTCGCCAGCTCCGTAATGTTGTCGAGCGCCTGATGATCATGATCGGTGGCGACCCGGACCGCCCGATAACCGCCGAAATGCTGCCCGAGGACGTGGTTTCCGGCGCACCCCTATCCCCTAACGGCTCGGGCGGCGAGCATCTGATGTCGCTGCCGCTGCGCGATGCGCGGGAAATTTTCGAGCGTGAATATCTCATGGCGCAGATCAACCGCTTCGGCGGAAACATCTCCCGCACCGCGGAATTCGTGGGCATGGAACGCTCGGCGCTGCACCGCAAGCTGCGCGCGCTTGGTGTCTCGGCCGGCGAGCGGGCTGCGCCTGCGCGTCATTGACCCACCACCCGGCCCTTGATCCGCGCTTCAAGGGCTGACAAACCACCTTGTCTTCGGTAAACCGACGCTTCGCCGCCCTCTGGCAGCGCGAATGCGCCGCCCCGGGCAAGCTGGGAACAGAAAATGCGCATCCTCATCTGCGGCGCGGGCCAGGTTGGCTTCGGTATTGCCGAGCGCCTGTCCACCGAGAACAACGACGTCTCTATCGTTGACCAAGACCAGAATCTCGTTCGGCGCATCGGGGACTTGCTCGATGTGCGCGGCTTCGTAGGCAGCGCCTCTCACCCCGATATACTCGATCAGGCAGGCGCCCGGGACGCGGATATGCTCATCGCCGTCACGCATTCGGACGAGGTGAACATGGTGGCCTGTCAGGTCGCTCATTCGCTGTTCGACGTCCCGACCAAGGTCGCTCGCATCCGCGCACAAAGCTATCTTGAGCCTCACTGGAGCGATCTGTTCCTGCGCGAGAACCTGCCAATCGACGTGGTGATTTCGCCGGAAATTGAAGTCGGCGAGATGATCCTGCGCCGCCTGCGGATGCCCGGCGCGTTTGAGGTGCTCGGCTTTTGCGACAACGACATCCTGGTGCTTGGGATCAGCTGCGAAAGTGATTGTCCGGTGATCGACACGCCGCTCAAACACCTGGGCGAGCTGTTCCCGGACCTGCCTGCGATCGTGGTCGGTGTCTATCGGGACGGCAAACTGTTCGTGCCGCGCAGCGAAGACCAGTTGCTAGCGGGCGATGAGGTCTACGTCGCCACGCTGGCCCCGCAGACCGAGCGGGTCATGAAGATATTCGGTCATGAGGAGCGCCGCGCTCAGCGCGTGATCATCGCTGGCGGCGGCAATATCGGCCTGTTCGTCGCGCGCCGCCTGGAGCAGACCCAACGTGATGTTCGCCTGAAGCTGCTCGAACGCAACCGCGAACGGGCGGTGGAGATTGCCGAACAGTTGGATCGCGCCATTGTGCTCAATGGCAGCGCGCTGGACGAAGAGCTTCTGCGCGAGGCCGGTGTCGAGAGTGCCGACATGATCGTGGCGCTGACCAACGACGATCAAGTCAATATCCTTGCCAGCGTGCTGGCCGGACGGCTCGGCTCGGCGCGCAACATGTGCCTGATCAACAATCCTGGCTACATGACGATCGTGCGCTCGCTGGGCATCGATGCCTTCATCAATCCGCGCGGTGTCACGGTCTCGCGCATTCTCCAGCATGTCCGGCGAGGTCGGATCCGGGCGGTCCAGACGGTGCTGAACGGCGCAGGGGAGGTCATTGACGCCGAGGCGCTGCCCACTTCGCCGCTTGTCGGGCGCGCGCTCAACGAACTTGACTTACCAGACGGCATGCGCATCGGCGCCATCCGCCGCGGCACGACCGCCATGGTGCCCAAGGCTGATACGATCATCGAAGCCAATGACCGCGTCGTCATTTTCGCCACCAAGGACCGCGTCCACGAAGTGGAGCAACTGTTCCGTGTCAGCCTGGATTACTTCTAGAGCATTTTCAACAACAGGGGTGCCTAATACTAGCCGCGCAGGATGCGCCGCGGCGCGCGCTCACATGGCGGGCCTGACATGAACCTCGCGCTGATCGTTTATGTTCTGGGCTGGCTGCTGCTTGGCATTGTCGCGCTCATGCTGCCGGCCATGGCGCTGGCTGGGGCGCTATCTGAAGCCGAGGCGCTGGAAGCGTTCCTGATCGCTGGCGGGGTCAGCGGCTTTCTCGGTGGTGTGCTGGTTGCCGCCTTTCGCGGTGAGCCGTTGGTGGCAGATCGCAAACATGCGCTTACTATCCTGCTCTGTGCCTGGCTGCTCATTCCGGTCTTTGCGGCTTTGCCGTTCCTCATCATCATGCCGATGAGTTGGAGCGCGGGGCTGTTCGAGGCCTTCTCGGCCTTTACAACCACTGGCGCCACGGCTTTTCCGCGTCTGATCGACGTGCCGCAGAGCCTGATTCTTTGGCGCGCACTGTTGCAATGGGCTGGGGGGCTGCTGACGCTCGCAAGTGCGATCGCAATCTTGCTGCCGCTTTATGGCGGCGAGGACCTTGAGTTGAGCCGCGCGGAGCGCGTGGCCCAGCCAAGCGGCAGCCGGAAACAGGCCAATTATGCGCTGCGCACGATATTGCCGCTATACGTGGCGCTGACGCTCACCTGCCTCGTTCTGCTGATGTTCGCCAGCATCCCCGCGTTCGATGCGCTCTGCCTGGCCCTTTCGACGGTCTCCACAGGCGGCTTCATGCCCCGCGATGGCACCATCGCGTTGTATGGGTCGGTGACGGCCGAACTCGTGCTGACGGTTTTCATGTTCCTTGGCGCGGTAAACATCTTCTGGACGCACACGTTGCTTGGCGGGCGGTTTGCTTCCGCGGGTGCGAGCCGCGAGCCGCTTTACGTCGCTCTGGTTATCATGATCGGCGGGATCGTGATCACGACAATGGTATGGCTGCGCTTTCCGGCGGTGGATGCACCCTGGGTCCAGTATCTTTCCACTGGAGTGGCCTCGGCGGCTTCGCTCGCGTCCACGACAGGGTTTCCGATCGACGCGGACGCTTCCGGGCTGATCCCATTCGTGGTGATTGTTCTGGTCTGCGCGATCGGGGCTGGGCGGTTGTCAACCGCGGGCGGCCTGAAGGTGTCTCGTTTGGTGATGATGCTGTCGCAGTCCTATAACGAATTGAATCTTCTGCTATTTCCACACAGCGTCCATCCGACTGTGCGCACGGCCGGCGCGTTACGGCAGGTGACGATCGGCACAATCTGGGCGCTGTTGTTCGTGACAATTTTCACGTTGGCTCTGCTTATCGTGATGCTTGCGGCGACGGGCATCGGGTTTGAGGCGGCGCTGCTGGCGGCCGTAACTTCGCTCAGTAACGCCGGGCCGTTCTACGAGATTGGCCGGCTGGCGCATTTGTCCGCCGACGCTCCTGCGATCTGGGATATGACGCCGCCCGCCCATCTGCTGATGTGCGCCGCGATGATCCTCGGGCGGATGGAACTGCTTGCAGTCCTGTCTCTGGCGCGACTCTTGCTGAGCCGAGACTAGATCGGTCTCCGAAAAAGCTTGTCCCGGCCTTGATCCGGGATGGGGCGCGGCAGTGCGCCGGAATTTCGGGCCACGCACTGCTCCAGAAAAGAGGGGCGCGCGTAATCTATTTGTCTAAATCTGCTGCGATAACTACCTACTTCGCAGGCTTGTGGATGCAAGCAGCCCGAACCAGGCAACAGATGGAGGGAAAACGCGTTTTTCGTGTTCCGGCTTCGTGAGTTTCATCAACGGGTTCGGATACGTTACACAAGCGGTCCAAAGACCGCGCCAACAAAAAAGCGGAAAAACACGTTATGGCTTCAGATCGCGGTCAAACCCTACAAGATACATTTCTGAATCATGTAAGAAAGAACAAGGTGCCTCTGACGGTGTTTTTGATCAACGGGGTTAAGCTCCAAGGCATCGTGACATGGTTTGACAATTTCTGTGTCCTGCTACGACGTGATGGGCACTCGCAATTGGTTTATAAACACGCTATATCAACAATTATGCCGACGCAGCCTGTAAACTTGGCAGAAAACGAAGAGAAAGAGTGAGGAAAGCCACGCCAACAGTATCGCGAAAACATGAGAGCAGCGCGCACCGCAAGAAGCGGCCCGAGCCGATGTTGACCGCAAAACCCCAGACCGATGCGATTGTGCTGGCGCCTGCGCTGAAGGGAGCGCGCGACGCAGTGCGCAGGGGTGATCCGAATGCCCGCCTCGAAGAGGCCGTTGGCCTGACGCGTGCGATCGGACTTCGGGTGAGCGAGCGCATTTGCGTACCGGTGGCGCGGCCGCGTCCGGATACACTGCTCAGCGGCGGAAAGGTTGCCGAGGTCCATGAGTTGATTGAGCGCACCAAGGCGCAGGTCATCATCGTCGATCACCCGCTCTCGCCGGTACAGCAGCGGAATCTGGAGCGGGCCTGGAACGCCAAAGTGCTCGATCGCACCGGTTTGATTCTGGAAATCTTCGGCGAGCGCGCACAGACCAAGGAGGGCAGGCTCCAGGTCGAGCTTGCCCATCTGAGCTATCAGAAATCGCGGCTTGTGCGCTCATGGACCCACCTGGAGCGGCAGCGGGGCGGGCGAGGCTTTATGGGTGGCCCGGGCGAGCGCCAAATCGAAGCTGACCGGCGCCAGATCCAGGGGCGGATTGACGTGATTCGGCGCAAACTGGTCGAGGTGCGTCGCACGCGTGGGCTCCACCGAAAAGGGCGCAAGCGCAGCAACACTCCGGTCATCGCGCTGGTTGGATACACAAATGCTGGCAAATCAACGCTGTTCAACCGGCTGACGGGCGAGAGCGTGGTCGCTAAAGACCAGCTTTTTGCCACGCTCGATCCGACCATGCGCGCTGTTCGTCTGTCAGATGGGCAAACAGCGATCTTGTCGGATACGGTCGGTTTCATTGCGGATTTGCCGACGACGCTGGTCGCGGCGTTTCGCGCCACGCTGGAAGAGGTCGTGGAAGCCGATCTGATCGTGCATGTGCGCGATATCGCAAGCGAGCAAAGCGAAACGCAAAAGCGTGACGTGGAGGCTGTGCTCGAAGAGTTGGGCGTTGATCCGTGCGCGGGCGCTGGTCGCGTTATCGAAGTCTGGAACAAGGCCGATCTGCTGTCCCCGGACGAGCGCTCGGCACTCGCCTGTCACGCCCAGCGGCGCGAGACCAGCCCGGCGCTGATCTCAGCGGCCACAGGCGAGGGCGTTGATGCGTTGCTGGAGCGGCTTGCGGCGCAGTTCGCGCAAGATCAGCCGCAGGATGAAGCGCCGCGGGACGATTACCACCCGGCTGCGCAATAGCTGGGGGCAGGGCGGGTCAGGTATTGTCGCGCTCTGCACGCTTGGCGGCGCGCCAGAGCTGTTCCAATTCGTTCATCGACGCCTCAGCCATCGGCCTGCCCGCTTCACGCAGGCGCGCCTCCATGTATTTGAAACGGCGGGTAAATTTACGCTGCGCCGCGCGCATGATCTCTTCGGGGTCACGGTCCAAGAAACCAGCCAGTCGCGCCACCGTGAACAGCACGTCGCCAAGCTCATCCGCGATGCGCTCGGGCGGCTCACCCCCAAGCACCTCGGCTTCCAACTCGTCAAGCTCCTCACGGATCTTCGCGAATACGCCCTCCGGCGATGACCAGTCAAAGCCGGCGCGCGCGGCCCTTCGGTGGAGCTTCCAAGCGCGCGTGAGGCCGGGCAGGGCGAGAGGAATGTCGTCGAGGGCGCTCTCAGGCTCCGGACGGCCTTTCTCCGCCCGCTCACGCTGCTTGACGTTTTCCCAGATGCCGCTGACATCGTCTGCCGTGTCCGCGCGGGCTTGCGCGAACACATGCGGATGGCGGCTGATCATCTTGTCCGTGATGGTCTGCACCACATCGTCAAAATCGAACGCGCTGCGTTCCTCAGCTATCTGCGCGTGATAGACGACCTGGAACAGCAGATCGCCCAGTTCCTCGCGCAGTTCGCTCATGTCGCCTTGCGCGATAGCCTCGGCGACCTCGTAGGCTTCTTCGATGGTGTAGGGCGCGATAGTATCGAAAGTCTGCTGCCGGTCCCACGGACACCCGGTTTCAGGGTCTCGCAGCGCCGCCATCACGGTGCGCAGCCGCACGATCGGCGGGTCCGTGCGATCGCGAGGGCCGCCAGTCCCGTCGCCCCCATCTCCGTCGCACGCCATGATCGCTCCTGGTTCGCCCAACGAAACCTGATTAACCGCCAGTTACCGTCTGTGCCAAAATTCGCATAAGACACATTATGGAAAATCTGACCCTGACGCGCCGTCACGAGCTGCGATGCGCGTCGTTCAACAACATCTGCTCCAAGAGCCGCACGCCGAAGCCCGCGCCCCAGCTGCGATTGATATCGGTCGACGGCGCGGAAAACGCCGTGCCGGCAATATCGATATGCGCCCATGCGACGTCGTCCTGCACGAAGCGCTGCAGGAACTGTGCCGCAGTGATCGACCCGGCCCAGCGCCCGCCGATGTTCTTCATGTCCGCGATCTTGGAGTCGATCAGTTTGTCATATTTCCTGGACAGCGGCATGCGCCACACCTTCTCGTCGGTCTGCGTGCCCGCTTCGACCAACGCGTTGCACAGCGCGTCGTCATTGGCGTAAAGACCTGCGTATTCGTGGCCGAGCGCGATGATAATCGCGCCCGTGAGCGTCGCCAGCGTGACGATCCGTTTTGGCTTCCAGGTTTCCTGGGCGTACCACATGGCGTCGGCCAGCACCATGCGTCCTTCCGCGTCGGTGTTGAGCACCTCGATCGTCTGGCCGGACATGGATTTGACGATGTCGCTCGGGCGCTGGGCCGTGCCGCTGACCATGTTTTCGGTCAGGCCGAGGACGCCGACGACATCAACCGGAGCCTTTTGCTTCGCCAGCGTGAGCATCAGCCCCGCGACGCAGGCTGCGCCGCCCATGTCGCCTTTCATGTCTTCCATGCCCTGCGCGGGCTTGATCGAGACCCCGCCCGTGTCGAAGCACACGCCCTTGCCGATGAACACCGTCGGCGGACCATCAGGCGCGCCTTCGCCGCGCCAGCGCAGGGTGACCAGGCGGCTGCCCCGCGCACTGCCCTGCCCCACGGCCAGCAGCGCGCCCATGCCGAGTTCGGCCATCCGGTCCTCGTTGAGCACATCAACCTCAAGGCCATTTTCGGCCAGCGCGCTTGCCCGCTCGGCGAACTGCTCCGGCCCCAGTTCGTTCGGCGGCTCATTCACAAGATCGCGCGCGAGATAAACTCCGTCGGACACGGCGCGCAGAGGCGCGAAGGCGGATTCCGCCGCAGCCGGGTCCTCGCAATGGATCACGACGCGTCTCAGCGAAGTGTTGTCTTTTTCTTCGCCGATATTGTCTCCAGACGAGTTTTTCTTGCTTTTGTACTTGGTAAACTCATAACGGCGCAGGACAATGCCGAGCGCAACGCGCGCGACGTGCCCGGCATCGAGCGAAACGCCGTCGGAGCCTTCAAGCCACAGACCGGCCTGTTCCACATCCGCGTTGAGCTTGCCGCAGATAAACCCACCAAGATCGATCCAAGGCTGCGATGCATCCCCATCGATCCCGCCAAGACCCACCACCACGAGCCGTTCGATTGCATCGAGGCCGCCTGGTGCAAGTAAATTGAACGCCGTCTTCTGCTTCCCCTTGAATTTTGCGATACCGGCCGCGCGTGTCAGCAGACCAGCCGCTGCGTTGTCGAGTTTGACGGCAGTGGGCGATAACCGCGCATCCGCGCCAGCGGTGACGATGACCGTTCCGCTCTGCTCTGAGTCGATCGAAGCGAACGCGATCTCCAAGTTGGGCAAGACGGGTGCTCCCATGATTGCGCCAGGCGGCGTGAGCACGCGCGATAGAGCTGCGCGGCGGGCCACATGACAAATTGATGGCCTGCGATTTAATCGCGATTTGAGCGAGGATGCAACCGCGAGGCCCGCGGCCCGGCGCGCCGAAAAACCGCCACGTTAGCGTGGTCAGTCCATGGTGTAGGCCAAACAGATTGTCACCCGGCAAAGACTCGCGATGGATACGATCAGCCGTTACATCTTCAAGCAGACGCTGACGGCAATGCTCATGATCCTCGCGACGCTGACGCTGATCGTGTGGATGACAACGGCGCTGCGGCGGATTGACGTCATGACCGAGCAAGGCCAAGGCTTCCTGATTTTCCTCCAGATCACCCTGCTCGCGTTGCCCAACCTCGTGACCTTGGTTGCG
>CAYVFK010000019.1:0-18408 GCA_964450925.1 uncultured Hyphomicrobiaceae bacterium
CCCAAAGAAAGTCAGGCGCGGCCCGGTGGGGGGCCGCCGGGAAGCCCGCCCCCTCCCCCCCACCCCAAAACCCCCCCCCCCGCCGTTGAAACATAGGTGAAATCCTCCGTGACCCCGGCGGCATTGAGCGCGGCCACTGTATCACCGCCGCCCGCAATACTGGTCAGGCCGCTTCCGCGGGTCAGCCGCGCCACCTCGCGCGCGACCGCAACGGTACCTTCGCCGAACGGCGCGACCTCGAAAGCGCCGAGCGGCCCGTTCCAGAGCGCCGTGTGGCAGCCGGCGAGCCGCGCGCAAATGTCCGCCACCGAAGCCGGGCCGATATCCAGGATCATAGCATCGGCGGGGATGTCCGTCACATCGCGCACCTCGGTAGCCACGCCGTCGCGCAGTTCCGCCGCGATCACCCCGTCGCGGGGCAGGACGATCTGGCAGCCGCTTTCAGCCGCGTTGGTAATGATCTGCTCAACGGTGTCGGCGTAATCCGGCTCATGCAGCGACTTGCCGATATTGCGCCCTTCGACATGCAAAAACGTGTTAGCCATCGCGCCGCCGATCACCAGCAAGTTGACCTTCGCGACCAGGTTAGAGAGCACGTCGATCTTGGTCGAGACCTTGGCGCCACCGATGATCGCGGCGACCGGGCGGCGTGGCTGTTCCAGCGCCAGCGTAAGCGCCCCGATCTCGGCGATCATCGCCGTGCCGGCATAGGCGGGCAGGATGTGCGCGATGGCTTCCGTCGAGGCGTGGGCACGGTGGGCGGCGGAGAACGCATCGTTGACGTAAATGTCACCGAGTTCAGCGAGTGCGGCAGCGAACGCCGGGTCATTGGCTTCCTCGCCCGCATGGAAGCGCAGGTTCTCCAGCACACAGACACCGCCCGGCTCCAGCGCCTCGACAGCGGCCTCGGCCTCGGCCCCAATGCAGTCCCGCGCGAACGCCACATCGATCGGGGCGAGCATCTCGCCCATTGCCTCGGCGACCGGCCCCAGCGACATCTCCGCGACGCGCGCGCCCTTAGGCCGGCCGAAATGCGACATCACCACCACGCTCGCGCCGCGTCCGGCCAAGTCACGGAGCAGCGGCAGGAGCTGAACGATACGGGTGGCGTCCGTGATCTCGCCGTCAGCCATCGGTACGTTAAGATCGGCGCGGACCAGCACGCGCTTGCCCGCTACGTCCGCCGAGCCAATCCGCTTGATCCTCTCAAGCATCGCGATTCACTCCGCCTAGACCGATGCGATTGCTGCGCGGGCTTCCTCGGCAACGCGCTCTGGCGTGATGCCGAAATGCTTGAACAGGTCGCCGGCAGGAGCGGATGCGCCGAAGCTGTCCATACCGACGAAACGGCCTGAAGGACCGATCCACTCATGCCAGCCGAGTGCCACGGCGGCCTCGACGCCGACACGCGGGGCCACGCCGATCACACGCTCGCGATAGTCCGACGACTGCGCGCGGAACAGTTCCCAGCACGGCATCGACACGACCGCCGCGCGGACCCCGGTCTGCGCCAGCAGGTCCGCCGCCTCACAGGCCAGCGCGACTTCCGAGCCGGTCGCCAGCAGCGTGACGTCGCGCGCGCCGCCCGCCTCGCGCAGCACATATGCGCCGCGCGCGCTTAAGTTGGCGTCGTCCGGCTCGCCGCGCAGCAGCGGCAGCCCCTGGCGGGTGAGCGTAAGGATCGACGGCGTCGCGGCGCTCGTCAGCGCAAGCTCCCAGCATTCCGCGCACTCGACCGAATCCGCGGGGCGGAACACGTGCAGGTTCGGCATCGCGCGCAGCGCGGCGAGATGTTCGACCGGCTGATGCGTCGGGCCGTCTTCGCCCAGCCCGATGGAGTCGTGCGTCATGACATAGATGACCCGCTGGCCCATCAGCGCTGAAAGCCGGATCGAAGGGCGGCAGTAGTCAGTGAACACCAGGAATGTGCCACCGTAAGGCACGATGCCGCCATGCAGCGCCATGCCGTTCATGGCCGCCGCCATGCCATGCTCGCGCACGCCGTAATGGATGTAGTTGCCGGCGAAGTCGGCGGCAAATACGTCGCGGTGCTGCTTGGTCTTGGTGCCATTCGAGCCGGTAAGGTCCGCCGAGCCGCCGATCAGCGCGGGGACGGCCGGGACAAGCGCTTCTATCACCTGTTGTGAAGATTTGCGCGAGGCAAGTTTTTCGGCTCCCGATCTGAAATCAGCCTTCACCTTGCGGATCTCCGCCACGATGTCCTCGCGTGCCGCGTCATCGATCGGGTCATGGAGGCGCGCGCGCTCCTGCTCGCTCAGGCGGCTTGCAGCGTCCTGCCATGCCTGGAAGGCGGCGCGTCCGCGCGCGCCGATCTCGCGCCATGCGCCGAGGATGTGCTCTGGGATTTCGAACGGCGGATAGGCCCAGCCGAGAGTTTCACGGGCAGCGGCAATCTCGTCGTCTCCCAGCGGCGCACCGTGGGTGTCGGCGGTGCCCTGTTTGTTCGGCGCGCCATAGCCGATCACCGTGCGGCAGGCGATCAGCGAGGGGCGGCCTGTATCATCTCGCGCAGCTTCGATCGCCGCGGCCACAGCCTCCGGGTCATGGCCCTCAATGCAGGTGGTGTGCCACCCGGACGCGGCAAAGCGCGCGATCTGGTCGTCAGAAACGGCGAGATCGGTCGGCCCGTCAATGGATATATGGTTGTCGTCGAACAGAACGATCAGTTTGCCAAGCTTTAGATGGCCGGCCAGCGAGATGGCCTCATGGCTGACGCCCTCCATGAGACAGCCGTCCCCGGCCAAGACATAGGTGAAGTGATCGACGATCTCGCCACCATGGCGTGCGTTCAGCAGCCGCTCCGCCAGCGCCATGCCAACACCGTTGCCCAAGCCCTGGCCGAGCGGGCCGGTGGTCGTCTCGATGCCTGGCGCATCGCCATATTCCGGGTGTCCGGCCGTATGCGAGCCAAGCTGGCGGAAGTTCCTGAGTTGGCCGATATCCATACCCGGATATCCGGTCAGATATAGCAGGCTGTAGAGCAGCATGGAGCCATGGCCGGCGGACAGCACAAAGCGATCGCGATCCGGCCAGCCAGGGTTGGCGGCGTCGAACTTGAGAAACTGGCGAAACAGCACCGTGGCCACGTCGGCCATGCCCATGGGCATGCCCGGATGCCCCGAGTTGGCCGCCTGGACCGCATCCATCGACAGCGCGCGAATGGCGTTCGCCATGTCGCGATGCGCGATATCCGACGCCGTCCGCGCTCTTCTCATTGTTTCCGCCATCACTTGATCTCCCGGCCGTTATGGCGCTGTGCCCTGTCGGAGCAGGCGCGCGACTGACCGCACGGTCGCGAGCGCCGCCCCTTGTTAGCGTGCAAAGGTGAGGAATGTACTTCCCGAAAGCATACCTGTCGCTGCTTGTGGCCTCACGATCAAGGCGGAAATTGAGCAGTAAGGTGTTTTTCGAGGGATGTCCGGTCGCGGCTCACTCAGAGCGGAAGCCGCCCTGGTCGCGATCGTCCGGGGTGATGGCATTGCGTAGAGAACTTGGCAAGCGGTGCTCCACGGAGCGCAGCCAGTTGTCCATGCCGGTCCAGCGCGCACGCAAATCGAGAAATTTGGCCCGAGCGAACTTGCTATTGATGATCAGCAGCGACAGCCCGATCAGTATCATCGCTGCGCCGAACGGCAGCGGCAGCGGCAGGACGATCATGCCAGCGATCAGAAAGAACAGCCCCATGGTCAACATGACATAACGCCGTATTTCACCAAGAACAAAACGCGTCATACGAACCTCTTCTTCGGGCTGTTTGTCGTCCAGCGGGGATGGATCGGCATCGTCATCTTTCTTGTTCATTCCGGGCCGTATTGGGTCGGGTTCAGACGATTCGCCCAGACATAAGCATAGTCGCCGGAGAATCCATGCCCCGAGCACTTTAGGCCCGCCGCGTAGGCTCTTGTCGTTCCGACAGGCTTGACGTATTTTTGGCCGCTGTGGCTCAGCCTATCACAATCACACTTGCGTCGATGACCATTATCCGCATCACGTTTGCACGCACCCGCAGCGGTTCGCGACCTTGCTCGGCGGGTCCGATCGCCCCTGGCGCGTGCATGCCCGCTGACCTCTTCCCAAAAGCCAAAGCGCCAGATGCGGCGAAACAGCGCCGTGGCGCAAGAGCGCAGTAGAAGATAAATGGTTTAGAGTTCAACCCGCGAGGGTCCGCACCTCAGAGTGCGGCGCTCGCCACCGGGGGTGCCAGCAGGTCACGCCAACCCTGTCGGCCATGTACAAAGAGGGTAAAGCGCGCAAATGAACGAACAGCTCGAACAACTGGCGTCACGCGCGCAAGGCCCTTTGTTGTTCTGGGGGCGTTCGCTACGCAACCCAAGGCAAATATGCAGCCTGTTCCCCTCAAGCCCCTTCGTTGGCCGTGCAATGACCGAGGCAATCGTATCGCGCCCGGCCCCGCACGTCATCGAATTGGGCGCAGGCACTGGGGCGGTAACCCGGCAACTCATCCGCAATGGCGTACGTGAAGACAATCTGACCCTCGTGGAACTGGACCCCGCGCTGGGCAGCCACCTCAGGCGCAGCTTTCCGCGCGTCGATGTCATGGTCGCGCCGGCGCAGGAGCTTGCCCAACTCTGGCGCGAACATGAGGGACCCAGGGTCGGCGCGATTGTCTCAACCTTGCCCATGCGCCTGTTTCCCAAGCCCATGATCCGCTCGATCATGAAGAGCAGTTTTCAGGTGCTCGCGCCGGGCGGCGTGTTCGTACAATTCACCTACCGTGAGAGCAGTCCGGTGCCCCTGCGGCTGGCAAGGGCGCTCGGACTGACTGCGCAGCGGCGTTGTCTCGTTTGGGCCAACCTGCCGCCAGCAGCGATCTGGACATATGAGCGAGCGGACTGAGTCCGGGTTAACGCTTAAGCCAATTATCTGACGCATTAGACAGGCTGCTCTCTCAAGCGGAAATGAAGTTGCGTTTGCGCAACATCCGCTGCCAAAAAGCCATGTGTCGATCGCTGGCGCAACGAATCTTATACAATCATAAGTTGTATTCGATACCTCTACCACAAGGCGTCTCATGTGTCTGGTGTGCGCGCCGTTTTGGACGCACGGATTGTCGTCAGACTGTCACACTGCGTAACGCCAACGTCACAAATTGCAACCATCAGGCGCCTTTTTGCAGCGCAACAGCTCAACTCGGATGCTTGGCAGGCGAACAGGGCGATGAAATAGACTAGCCCTACAAGCAAAAATGGCGACCGATCAAAGGTCGCTGTCGCCGAGCGCAGGCCCGGGTTTGAGGGAGAGGAAACATCATGACGCAAGCAAACACATTTGTGTGCTGGAGCGCCGCAGGCGTCGCTTTATGCGCGGGTCTCGTTTTGAGCGGGTCGGCGCACGCCGGGGCGTTCGCTGTGCGCGAGCAGTCATCCTACTACCAGGGCATGTCATTCGCCGGGGCTGCGGCGGGCGATGATATCAGCTCGATGTTCTGGAACTCAGCTGCGGCGGCGGCCGCGCCGGGGATCAATGTCCAGGCGAATGCGGCGTTGGTGGTGCCGCATACGGAGATTGAGGCGGACGAAGCGAGCTTTTTCGTTGAAGCGCTCGGACTTGAAACAGACAGCGGCAAGATCGGCGATCCCACGTTCGTGCCAGCCAGCTATGCGAACTACCAGGTGAACGAAAGGCTATTCCTTGGCGTGGCACTGAACAGCCAGTACGGCTTCACCACCAAACCGGATAACCTTGAGTTCGCGGGCACGCCGATCGCAACAACGTCGAAAATCTTCTCGGTCACCGTGAATCCGAATGTCGCCTACAAGATAACGCCGGAGGTAACGGTCGGCGTGGGCGTTCAGGTGCTTTATGCCGATGTGCGTTTGCGCAGCAGTAACTCAACCCTCATTACAGGAGACGACGGACGCGAAGTCACGGTAGATGATTGGGCTGTGGGTGCGACGGCGGGCGTGATCTGGAACCCGATGCCGGGGACGCGATTGGGCCTTGGCTACCGCTCGCGTATCGAGGTTGACGCGGATGGTACATGCGCGGGATTCGGGCCTTCCGCCGCCCCTGGAACCACCGGCTGCGGCACTGGTACCGACGTTGAAGCCGAATTAACCCTTCCGGATCAAGTGACCGCGAGCTTCAGTCAGCGGGTCAGCGAGCGCTGGAGGGTCCTTGGCACCGTCGAATGGACGAACTGGAGCTTGGTGGGCGAGCAGGCAAACTTCGTGGATGAAAACGGAGATGTCGTCGACATCTTCCCGCTCGGCTATGACGACGGGTGGTATTTCTCCGGCGGTGTTGAGTATGCTTGGCGGCCCGATACGATCCTGCGAGCCGGTTTGGGCTACGAGATTTCTCCAATATCCGATGAAGCGCGCAGCCCGGGCCTCCCCGACGATGAGCGCATCTGGCTGAGCGCTGGTTTCAGCTCGAAGTTGTCCGAGAGCGCGCAGATCGATTTCGGTTACAGTCATCTCTTCATCGAAGACTCGGCAATTTGTCAGCCTCAGCCGAACTGCGATCCCGCTGCCGCAAGCGTTGTCGGCGAAGCGACCGGCGACATCGACATCGTCACACTCGGCATCACGCATAACTTCGGCGGCCCGGAGCCAGAGCTTGAGCCGCTGAAATAACCGCAGGCTCGATAGCGTTCGAGCAAACTTGGGACACGGGGGCGTTCGCGCCTCCGTTTTTTCTTTGCGCGGGTGCTCGCAGTCGGCGACACGTCATTGGTGGGCCCAATTGATAAGGCTACGCCAGAAGCAACACGGCAAGGATGCTCCCGGCTGGATTGCTTCCCTGCGTTCACGATGGCAAGGATGAGCCGATCTCATTCGACCCAACCAGGAGACGCCGATGGTGTGGCCAACAATCCTTCGGATTTTCGCGGTCTTGTTCGCCTTCGCGCTGGCCTGCGCGGCAGCGCTCATCGTGCTGTTCGTCGTCGGCGCGGACTGGGCCGCGCGTGAACTCGCCGCGCACTCCAACGACCTCGCCGCCCCGCGCGAGCCGCCAGAGGAGGTGTTCCTGCGCGGTATTGGCTTGATCGCCTTCTTCGCCACGGTTGCGCCAACGCTCAGTCTGCTGCCCGGTCTCGTCGCCGCGATCGTGGGCGAGGTGGCTAAAATTCGCGCCGCGCTTTACTATATGGTTGCGGGAGGGCTGGCGATGATCGTCATGCCTCTGGCATATATCGTGCAAAACGCGCCGGCCGAAGCTGTGCCATCAGCGCAATATCTCGCGATCTACGCCACAGGCGGCTTTGCGGCCGGCCTTGTCTACTGGCTGATCGCGGGGCGCAACGCATAAGGCTGCGTTTGACGCGCGAGCGATCCATCACCGTATGCGCACTGCAAAACAACCAACAGGCTGCTCTACACATGGCATTCATCATCCAAAATCTGACCTATGTCGCCGCTGGCGCGGTGGCGCTGGTGTTGGTAGCTGGCCTCGTGAACATGTTCCGCCTTGGATCTAGCGATACCAGCCAGAAGCTCATGCGCTGGCGCGTCGGGCTTCAATTCGTCGCTATCGTGATCATCATGGCCGCCGTCTACTTTTCCAAGTGAGGGCCCCGGCCTGTGTGGCGCGCGCCACAGACGTCGCGCCAATTCAACCGCCAATGCTCCGGCCCTTTGACTTATCCCACCAGCCGTTTCACAAATTCTTTACGGTTATTGGAGGGCATAATGATTCGATTCACGGCGGCGCGACTGCGCAAATTGTATTTTCCGCATTTCGTGTTCGGACTTGGGGCGCTCGTCTGGCTGGTGTCAGTTGTCGCGGCCTTTGCCTAGCCCCTTTCAATGAAGCCTGAGTCGCCGGACAGGCTCTAACTTATGAGTTGGTCGCGCTTCGGTCGCGCCGCGCCCAGATCCCGTTGGCACAGTTTTGTCGCTTTTTTCGCGCAACAACGCGCCCATGGCCACAGTGTCGCAGATGTCGAGTGGCGGGCGTCGTGATGAGAACGAAGGGTTGACCAGCGCCTGGGGGCAGTTAGGCTACCGTCGGAACCAACGGGCTGCCCGCAGCAGCCAGAAGACAGGTCGCTCATGGTCGTCCTGACGAAAATCTATACACGGACCGGCGATGGCGGCACCACCGCTCTCGGCACTGGAGTGCGCGTACCGAAAAACCATCTGCGCATCTCGGCCTATGGCACGGTGGACGAACTCAACGCATCGCTTGGCATGGCGCTGTTGTCTGTCCGGGACGCCGCGGCGGATGATGCGCAGGTCCGCGCCAGTCTGATCCGCATCCAGAACGACCTGTTCGATCTTGGCGCAGACTTGTGCGTGCCAGACACCGGGGAAGAGCTGCCCTATGAACCTCTGCGCATGAGCGAACAGCAGGCGACCTGGCTGGAGACTGAAATCGACCGGATGAACAGCGAGTTGCAGCCGTTGACCTCATTCGTCCTGCCCGGCGGGACGCCAGCGGCAGCCGCACTGCACATGGCGCGAACGATCTGCCGTCGCGCCGAGCGGCTGATGGTCGCGCTCGCCGCCAGCCAGGAAGAGCATGTCAGCGAGGCCGCCCTCAAATACATCAACAGGTTATCGGATTATCTGTTTGTCGCCAGCCGCTACGTCAATGACAAGGGCGCGGGAGACATGCTCTGGAAGCCAGGCGCAAACAGATAGGTCATCGAGGGACATAAGCGCGTGCCGTTCATTCCGGTCTGGGATCACAACCCTGTCGTAAAGATTTACTTTCAGGCGGTCACGCTGACGCTCGTGGCAGCAAACATCATCATCTATGTCGTCTTCCAATCCGGCGCGGTTCCTGTCGCAGATATCTACAACATCCTCGGCTATGCGCTGATCCCCGCGGAATTGCTCAATGCTGGGTTCTTCGGCGATTCGACATACCAGGTGTTCGGCGGACAGGCGCAGGTGCCGGAGCGTCTGACGCTGGTCAGCTATATGTTCTTGCATGGCAGCATTCTGCATCTGGCAGGCAACATGGCGTTCCTATGGGTCTTCGGCGACAATGTTGAGGACGCTATGGGCCACATCCGCTTTTTGCTGTTCTACATCATGTGCGGCGTGTTTGCCGGGCTGGCGCACACACTGGCGGCACCGGGGTCCGAACAGCCGCTGATCGGCGCAAGCGGCGCGACCTCGGGCGTCGTCGCCGCTTATCTGATGCTGCATCCCAAAGTGCGGCTTTGGGTGCTTGCGTTGCCCTTCTTCCCCTTGCGCATCAGTGCAGGCATCGCCTTGGGCATATGGGTGGCGTTCCAGCTTTACAGCCTGGTCTTTTCCGCTGACAGCCACACCGCCTGGTGGGCGCATATTGGCGGGCTTGCAGCGGGCGCGATCCTTGTCCTGTTCATGCGCCGGCCCGGCGTGCCACTGTTCGACCGCGCGCCGCAGCAGCCGGCGGGGGCCTCAAAGGTTTCCGAGTGATTGACTTGCTGCGGTTGCGGGACTAGCGTCACAATCTTCGCAGATGCGAAAAGCGTGCCTGCTGATCGACGCGCGGTTCGGCCCAGCGGCTACACGTCGCACCATCGAGTGGCCTCAGAGCGCGCCTGACAGGTCGCGCACGTGATTGTTGGTGTCGCTGTGTTCCGCTACTGTTATGGGGTCTTATGAAGCTTTCCGATTACGCGATGGCAGATAAAGCCTGGTACGGGAGACACGCATGAAGAAGATCCTCGTCCCGGTAAAGCGGGTCGTTGACTACAACGTCAAAATCCGCGTCAAACCGGATGGCAGCGGCGTCGAAACGGCGAACGTGAAGATGTCCATGAACCCGTTTGACGAAATCGCGGTCGAGGAGGCGATCCGGCTGCGCGAGGCGGGCGATAATGGCGTGGAAGAAATCGTAGCGGTATCCATCGGACCGCAAAAAGCGCAGGAGACACTGCGCACCGCGCTGGCGATGGGTGCGGATCGCGCGATCCTCGTCAAGACAGATGACTTGGTGGAGCCGCTCGGCGTTGCAAAAACGCTAAAAGCCCTGATCGACAAGGAAGTGCCAGAGCTGGTGATCCTCGGTAAGCAGGCGATCGACGATGACTGCAACCAGACCGGCCAGATGCTTGCTGCGCTGCTTGGCTGGCCCCAGGCGACATTCGCCTCAAAGCTCGAAGCAGTAGACGGCGGTTTGCACGTCACCCGCGAGGTTGATGGCGGCCTGCAAACCCTCTCTATGCCGCTGCCGGCGATCGTGACAACCGACCTGCGCCTCAACGAGCCGCGCTACGCCTCTCTGCCCAACATTATGAAAGCAAAGAAAAAGCCGCTGGAAGAGATGACGCCTGCTGATCTCGGCGTCGATCTCGCACCACGCCTCAAGGTGCTCAAGACCACCGAGCCGCCGGAGCGCCAGGGCGGCGTGAAGGTTGAGAGCGTGCAGGAACTGATCGACAAGCTGAGAAACGAAGCGCGGGTGCTGTAAACATGAGCGTGTTGCTGATCGCCGAACTGAATGACGGAGAACTGGACGCGGCCACGAGCAAGGTTCTCAGCGCCGCGCGTCAAATCAAGGATGACGTGCACATCCTCGTGGCAGGGCATAACTGCGAGGCCGCCGCCGACCAGGCCGCACGACTGGACGGAGTCGCAAAGGTGCTGCACGCCGATGCGCCGCATCTCGATCACCAGATCGCTGAGGAAATGGCCGCACTCATCGTGCCGATGATGGACGGCTACGACGCGGCGGTCGCTGCCGCCACCAGTTCAGGCAAGAATATCATGCCGCGCATAGCCGCGCTCATGGATGTGGGGCAAGTCTCCGACATCATCGCGGTGCACGCGCCAGATACCTTCGAGCGGCCGATCTACGCCGGAAATGCGCTTCAGACCGTTCAGACAACCGACCCCAAGAAGATTGTGACCGTTCGCACCACCGCCTTCCCGGACAGCGCCAGACGTGCGGAACCCGCCCCGGTCGAAGCGATTACACCGCACGAGCCGGTGGGCTTGAGCCGCTTCGTGGACCAGCAGCTGACCGCCTCGGATCGCCCGGATCTGTCCAGCGCTAAGATCGTGATCTCCGGTGGCCGCGGGATGCAGTCGGGCGACAACTTCAAGATGCTGGAGCGCCTGGCCGACAAGCTCGGCGCAGCTATCGGCGCAAGCCGTGCGGCCGTCGATGCTGGGTACGTTCCCAACGATTATCAGGTCGGTCAGACCGGCAAGGTCATCGCGCCGGACCTGTACATCGCGGTCGGCATTTCTGGCGCGATCCAGCATCTGGCGGGAATGAAAGAATCGAAGGTCATCGTCGCGATCAACAAGGACGCGGAAGCGCCGATATTTCAGGTGGCTGATTACGGGCTTGTCGCGGACCTGTTCGAGGCCATCCCGGAAATCGAGCGTGAACTGGATCGCGAGCTGGCGCCGGGCGAGTGATGCCTGGCAGCACTCGGCTTTCGCGGGCCGCTGCATCAAGGCGAGAGGACATCGCATCGAATGTTTGAAGACACGCTTGAACGCAGTTCCGCCGGACGTTCACCTGCGGAATCGCCAATCCGCAAGGTGGGCGTCATCGGCGCAGGCCAGATGGGAAATGGCATCGCCCATGTCGCTTCGCTGGCCGGCTATGAGGTCGGGTTGAACGATCTGTCGCGTGCGCAGTACGACGCGGCGATAGAGATCATATCCGGCAACATGGGGCGTCAGGCGTCGAAGGGAAAAATAACAGAGGCGGCGCGCGAGGAAGCACTGGCGCGGATCAGCTTCGCCGATGGCCTTCAAGCCCTGGGCGACTGCGATCTGGTCATCGAGGCGGTCACCGAAGACGAGGATATCAAGCGGCGCATCCTCACCGACCTCTCGCCCCATGTGAAGGAAACCGCGATCCTCGCGTCCAACACTTCGTCAATCTCTATTACGCGGCTCGCGTCGACCACCGACCGGCCTGAGCAGTTTATCGGCATGCACTTCATGAACCCGGTGCCGGTGATGCAGCTGGTGGAACTGATCCGCGGCATCGCAACATCGGACGATACCTTCCGCACCTCACGTGCATTCGTCGAATCGATCGGCAAGACCGCGGCGGTGGCCGAGGACTTCCCAGCCTTCATCGTCAACCGCATCCTGCTTCCGATGATCAATGAGGCGGTCTACACGCTTTACGAAGGCGTCGGTAATGTCGAGGCAATCGACACCGCGATGAAGCTGGGCGCCCACCACCCGATGGGACCGCTGCAACTCGCCGATTTCATCGGCCTGGACACCTGCTTGTCGGTGATGCAGGTCCTTTATGAAGGGCTGGCCGACTCGAAATACCGCCCATGCCCGCTGATGGTCAAATATGTCGAGGCGGGTTGGCTCGGCCGCAAGGCCGGCCGCGGTTTCTACGATTATCGCAGCGATCCGCCAGTGCCAACGCGCTGACGCGCTCTTGAGCGCGATCCCAGCGGTGGGAACTGTTTCTCGGAAGAATCGCGTCTGGGATCAATAGCTTAGAGCCGTGTCCTGGTTCAATCAGACGGGATTTGGCCCTAGCCCGTCCTCATGTCTGCAAGAACCGGCGCTTCGCCCCCTCCAGCACCAGCGCGGTGAGCACGTCGCTGCGCCACGCCAGCGTGTCAATGTCGATGCGGTTTGCGCGGATGTCCGGCTCCTGCACGGGCGTATGTCCGTGGATGATAGTCTTGCCAAAGTCGCCCTCAAAATCCAGAAACGGCTGGCGAATCCAGACCAGGTCCTCCTCGCGCTGCTCATCCAGCGGCACACCCGGGCGAACGCCGGCGTGCGCGAACATGTAATCGCCGATGGTGCGCGAGTTTTCAAGACTGCGCAGCAGCCTAAGATGGCTGTCGGGTACAGCCGCAAGGGCGGTTTGGCGCAGACGCTGCGGGCTTTCATCACGCGAGGCTATGACGTCAATATCGTAGGACTCGAGCGTGGTCACACCGCCATTGGCCGCCCACTGAAAGAACGCTGACGGCTCAGCCAGGAAATCGAGGAACATCACCTCATGATTGCCTTTGAGCAGATAGGTGGTGAAGCGTTCATCGCTCTTCAGTTTGATCAACCGATCGAGCACACCGGCGCTTTCCGGTCCCCGGTCGATGTAGTCACCCACGAAAACCAGAATAGTCTCTCTCGCGGGAGCGGCAGCGTTGCTATCGTGAATGATGCGTTGCATGATCTGGTCGAGCAGGTCAGCACGGCCGTGTATATCACCAACCGCATAAACCCCGACATCGTCGGGCACGCGAGGGCCATCGGGCTGTTGCTGCGGACCAGAGGCGCGTACTGCGCCGGTTTCACTTGCCATCAAAGGTCTCCCGATACGTGACGAAGACGCAGTTTTTTCGAAGCCCATATGCCGCTGTTTTTCGGCTTTGCATTTGCTCAGTGATGCCGTATTTCCACGCTAAACGGTGCGTTAAATGGAGGTCCGTGCGGGGATGCAACCACTTGGCCAACCACTTGGCGCATCGCCTGGATCGCTCGTGAGTGCGCCTGGTGACAATGTAACCGTGGCTGGAGCTGCGCAGCGGCATTGTTGCTGTCGGCGGCATGGCGCCGACGAACAACCGACCATGAGGCGCTGACAAGCAACCCGCTTGCAGTATAATGCCATGATCCCGGCAAGGGACAAGGAGTTCGATATGTCCAGCTCGACAAGTCCGAAAACGTCAGACGATGCGACCGCATCTGCGAAGACCGAGGACGAGGCGCGCGCGGCCGACACGACGGGCGATGCGGACACGAACGATCGGGCAGCGTCGCCAAGAGCCGAAGCAGGCGCTCGCGAAACGGACAGCGAACGCGATCACACCGAGCCGGCGCGCTCAGCGTCTGGCGGCGGTACGAAGCTTGAGAAATCCGCAGACGAAAATGGCGTGTCCGGCGCTTCGGACGAGGGTGGCGAAGTGGGTCGCGCAGACGCCGACGCAGCCGAGGCGCTCGAAGAAACCCACGCCCGAGAAGACACCTATGCCCGAGCATCAAACCCGTTGGAGGATGAGCCGGAGGAGGATGAGCCCCTCGACCTGCGCGCGCTGTTCGCGAGCGACGAGCCGGAATTCGCCGACCCGACCGACACGTTCGAGCTAGCGCGCGGCGCGAAACCAGAGCCCCGCTCCGGGTCGAGCGAGCATTCATTTTCCGACCTGTCGGACGAGGACACCAAACCCGACACCGACGAAGACACGCCGTTTGATCTGCCAGCGGAGGCGGTGGCCAGCGAACCCTCGCTACCCAACGCTCCCGCGCCGTCGATGGGTCTCACCGGTCTGGGCGGTGACGGCGCGCATCACGGCGCATCAGGCAACGCCTTCGCCAGCGCACCCGGCGACCCGCTGGCCGACGCTGTGCAATCCGCACTGCGCAGCGTTTACGGCGAAGACGACCATGATGCCCATCATCACTACACAAGTGACAACCGAAACAGCAGCAGCGGCCCTATCCTTCAGTGGGCGGGCGCGAATGTCTCCAACGATGAGCCGGCGCAACAGGATGATTTCGAACTTGAGCCGATAGACGCGCAAGCCGATACAGCCGCGATCGACGAGGAAACCACCGAGGCGGTCCTCAGCTATCTCTACGAGCATGTCGGCAGCGAAGAGGCAGACGAGACCCCATCGCGGGGCAAATCAGCCGCGCTCAATGAGACGTTCGAAGCGCGTGACCGGCTGGACCAGCCCACCGAAGATGCCTGGGCGGCAATGGCGCAACATCGCCAGACTGTGGCGCCAACCGGAGGCGCTGCAGAGTATGAAACGGCGGAGCCAACCGCTCTGGACGCATCGCCATCAAGCGAGTCTTCCCGTCCGCAAGATCTAACGAGGCCCGAAGTGACAGAGACCTTCTATCCACCCGTAGATATCGGGACAATGGACACAGAAGCGAGCGGCAAGCTGCTCGGGGCTGCGGGGCTAGGTCTTATCGGCGGCATTGCCGCAGCCGGCGTAGCCGCTGTCTTTGTGTTCAACTCCTTCGTCACGCAGCAGGACCCCACGTCGGCGCAGCAGCCGACGAGCGCTCGGCTGAGCGAAGCGCCTGCTGACGGCAACGGCGAAAACACCGCCACAGCCACGCCAGAACCTTCCGGCTCAATACCGTCTGAGCGAAGCCAGACCGCTGCCGCCACGCCGCAGCTCGATCCCCCGGCCGGCGCGCCCACCGCCACTTCCAGCACAACCGAAGCCGCCAACCCACTGATCAATGCAAGCGCGGTATCAGGTCTGGCGAACCAGCCGATCCCGCTCGACCTGTCCGTAGCCGATAGCGAAAGCGATCGTTTTATCCGGATCACAGGCTTGCCCGATGGGGTCAAGCTTTCCGCAGGTATCGACACCGGCAACGGAAGCTGGCTGCTCTCCGCGAGCCGGTCTGGAGACCTGACGCTGAGCGCGCCCACAGAATTCGCCGACAGCTTTGTCTTGGATGCTCAACTTTTGGGCGAGGACGCTCGCACCGCTCTGAGCGAGCCAGTGTCTTTTCGCGTTGAGATCTCGGGTGCGCAAGTCGCCGAAGCCGCCGAGACTCGGACAGCGGCGATAGGCCCCGAAACCTCCCCTCAGCAGACCACACCGTCAGCTTCGCCCGTCCAACGGGCGCAAAGCTTGCTCCGCGCGGGCGATGTTCAGGCCGCCCGTGAAATCTTGCGCGCTGAGACCCAGGTAGGCAGCGCACAGGCCGCACTCGCACTCGGGGCATCGTACGATCCGCGCACATTCACCGGGCTCAGTTCGCCCAATGCCAACCCGGACGCCACGGAGGCCTTCCGCTGGTATCAGCGCGCGGTGGAGCTTGGCAATCCCAACGGTAACAGCCAGATCAACGAATTGAAGGCCTGGCTGCTGCGTTAGCGCCGTGTCCGTTCTGATTGAACCAGAATGCGGCGCTAGGTTATTGATTTCACGCGCGATTTTTGCCGAAAACCGGTTCCCACTTGTCGGATCGCGCGTTAATCGCGGGGGCATCATGCGACACGAGTTCTCTCGCCTCTCTCGTGGGCCGGCTCAACCGCCTGAGGCTTGAAACTCGCGGGTTTCGGGCCGCGCCAGGGCTGCGATTTGTACCATCCAGTGATATAAGCGATCGCGACCAGCACACCGAAGCCGGTGAGGTTGACAAGCGCAAATGTCACCGGCTCGCGTCCAATAAAGTCCAGCACCGCACCGCCCATTTGCGCGAGCACCATGCTCGCCAGAAATACCGCCAGGGACTGCTGCCCGACCTTTTTCACCACGCTCACGAACCGACCCCAAAGGCCGCCGCCAAGCAGCCGCCGTCCGTGTTCGCCGGCCGCCGCCCAGGCCAAATATGCCAGCGCGAGGAAGTGAACGTAGCGGAACAATCCAAAATCGGTCTTGGCAATCAGCGGACGAAGCACCTGACGCCACTCGTTGAAAAGCGCAAATTCGTTATAAAGGCGGTACCAAGCAACCGGCACGGTCAGAATGACGATAGCCAGCGCAGCGACAATAAGCACCCGGTTGACTGGCGGCGCAGGGATCCAGCCTCGCATGAAAGCGAACCCGGTGAAAAACACGAGCTGCCAGCCGAACGGGTTGAAGAACCATTCGCGGTCGGTCCATGGCTCGGCGGGCAGCCAAAGCAGGCCGAAGTTCGCCCCGAGCCACAGCGCGGCCATGAAGGCAAAGGCCAGCCAGCGGCTCTGCCAGGCGAGCAGCAGCACAACAGGCATGAGCGCCAGGATGACGAGGTACATCGGCAGGATGTCAAAGTAGTTCGGCACGTAGGTAAGCGTCAGCAGGCCAACGAGATTTGTTGCGGTGTTGTCGAAGAACCAGACGAGATTGAGCCGGTTGCGGAAGTGATTTTCTTCGCCGTACCACCCGGTGGCATCCAGCGCGACGACCATCGCTGCGATGATCAGGAACAGCGCGATATGCGCCCAGTAGACCTGCCAGACGCGGTGGCTGACGCGCGCCGTGCCCATCCAGAAACCGCGATCATCGAACACGCGGCCAAAGGCGATCGCCGAGGCCATGCCGGAGCAGAACACGAAAATTTCGGTGGCATCGGAAAAGCCGAAGCGCGCGGGAATCCACAGCGTCCAAACGTTGCCCGGGATGTGAGCGATAAAGATGATGAACATTCCGATCCCGCGGAAGAAATCAAGGCGCGGGTCACGTTGGCCAGGGGCGCGCACGGCGGATTTTGTCTCGAAATTCATGGTTGGCGGTCGTCCTTACTCTGCCGGTCCGGCCTTGTAATAAATGATTAACGTGAATGCCCGGCGGATGTGGCCGCGCCATGACTGCGTGCGTAGACGCTGCGGGAAGTTGTGCATTGCTGCAAGGGCGTTCCTGTTCCGCCACGGCACCGGCACGATAACGAAGCAACGCCGCTCAGCTTGCGCGCCCCCAACCTTTGGTGAGCAACATTCGCGCCATATGCCCACAGCGACACTCACCGCGATCCGCCAAGAATTATTCACCCGATCATAACGCTTAGCCCGGCGCCATAGACGGCCCAAATAACGCCTGTTCACGATAATGTGGTGCTGATGAACCATGCCTGTCGGGCGGCGCTTGAAATGCTAGATTTGACGTATCGACATGGATGAGAGCCAACGCAATGTCTGACGGCGGAACGAGTTGGAACTGGCTAGCGGTCATCACTGGCGGTGCTGGGATTGCGGCGGTTGCGCTGATGGCGGCGGATGCCGGTGGCGAGCGGCTCGCTCTGGCGGTGCTGATCGGCGGATTCGCGGGCGTTGCGCTCTATCATGCCGCGTTCGGCTTCACTGGAGCCTGGCGAAGGCTGATCCAGGAGCGGCGCGGTGCCGGCCTGCGCGCGCAGATGCTTCTGATCGGGGTCACCGCGCTCGCGTCGTTCCCGCTCATCGGCTATGGCGAGAGCGTCGGCCTGCCTACGGGCGGTTTCGTGTTCCCGTTCGGCGTGGCGGCGGCCTTCGGCGCGTTTGTGTTCGGGATCGGAATGCAGCTTGGCGGCGGCTGCGGGTCCGGCACGCTGTACACCGCGGGCGGCGGCAGCACGCGGATGATGCTCACGCTTGCCGCGTTCATCGCCGGGTCCACGATTGGCGCGGCTCATCTGCCGGCTTGGCAGGGACTGCCGCGCTTCGAGGCGGTCTCGATCATCGGCGCATTCGGCGTGATCCCCGCCCTCGCGCTGACGGCCGCGGTCCTTGCTGGTCTCGCCCTTGCGTCCGCGCGGCTGGAGCACGCGCGCCACGGCCAGATCGAAGGGTGGCGCGAGACCGGCTCGCTGATCCGGGGGCCGTGGTCGCTGATGGTCGGCGCGCTGGCGCTTGCGGCGGTGGGCATCGCGACATTTCTGGTGCTCGGCCGCCCTTGGGGCATTACCTCGGCGTTCGCGCTGTGGGGCTCGAAGATTGCCGGGTCGGCGGGGGTGCCGGTCGAGACATGGCAATATTGGCAGTGGCAGCCCGGCGCACTCGAGCGCAGCATCTTCGCCGATGCGACCTCCGTCATGGACCTCGGCATCATCCTCG